>CBDVBU010000305.1:0-4899 GCA_965372295.1 uncultured Phycisphaerae bacterium | reverse complement strand
ATAACTGCCTCCAGTGTTATCGGACATTTTGCAACATTGTTTGAGGTGTGATGAGTTCCCTTTGGGACGCACCGCAATGTTAGGGTAAGGCTCACCGTCAAACCAGAAGTCGGCTCGAACATACTGCTTTGCCATTGCATTGGTTTTAAGTTTCTGCCAGTCGTCCTCATCCATAACAATACGTATCTCCACAACACGATCGTCCACGAATGGACTTATGGATTCAGACGCCGGCTGCATTAGCTCCTTATGAAAATATACCAGATGCCCTGCCAGTAATAAGGCCAAGAGTAGCAACACAATGAAGGATATCTTCTCAACGTTACCCATTATTGCTCTGAACTACCAAATACAGTCCCTTCTGCAATTTGAAATATTAACTCAAATCTATTAAGTAATAGACGTAAGCAAACGGCTTTTTATTGCAGTAGTGGAAGAAATTTTCGGCAATCACAGGGCAGGGCCACTACAATGACAAGGACTTTGCCGCTGCGCTGTCGACGAGCCATGTGACTCTATCGAGAACGGGCCAGAGAATGTGAATCGGATACCGAACTTCATCGGGCTCGCTCGTCAAAACCGTTTTCAGAATTCCCTCTTTTTCCCGCCCACAAACCAATACAACCAGATGAGAGGCGGCACGTAAAACCCGATGTGTCAGGGTTATCCGGTTAAGCTTCTCATCCAAAACATAAACAACGCAAGCTAAATGTTCCGTGTCAAAAGCGGCATAAGAGTTTGGAAACAGCGAGGCGGTATGCCCGTCTGATCCCATACCGAGCAAAATCAGATCAAACTCAGGGACCTGTCCGGCTTCGAGACCGAAAACCTCTCGAATGGTTTGCTCATAATAGTTAGCAGCAACCTTGAAATCTTCATGCTCCGTTGGGATTCGATGAACATTCGCATCGGGGATGGCAACCCTGGTCAGGAAAGTATCGACAGCCAGTTTGTAATTACTCCACTGCGAATCCGGACGAACGTATCGCTCGTCAACCCAGAACAACTGAATTTTGTCCCAGGGCAGGGAGCTTGCCTGCGGTGCCTCGCCGAGCAACTCAAAAAAACGTTTGGGAGTATTCCCTCCGGATGTAGCCACATAAAAGACATCCTTCGCCTTTATCGCCTTTTGCGCATCGGCAATAAAAATCCCTATGCTTCTTTGAGCAAGACTCTCAGGATTGGAAACAACTTCAACATTCGGTTTATATTTTGTTGTAGATTCCATAATGTCCCCTACTTACCCCCCATGAGAGAATATAAACTTCCGTCTCAAAATCATGCTCCCACCCTCGTAGAAATAGTAAACTACGATTATTATGTACTCAAAGATATGATTTGGCCAGAAAATCTTCGAAAATATTTCCGTTCTTTGATAACTCGCTGTCAAAGGACAACTTATAAGTTCCGACCTGCCGATCAGGCAGCAAAAATCCGCCCCTTGACATCTTCAAGTATCATGTACAGCGAAGGTACGAGCACAAGTGTGATGCAAGTCGCAAACATCACTCCGAATGCGAGGCTTATGGCCATCGGTATCAGGAACCGCGCCTGAAGGCTTCTTTCCGTTATCATAGGCAGCAGGCCGAAAAAGGTCGTTAGAGTTGTCAGCATAATCGGCCTGAACCGGCGGGTCGCACAATCGCGAAGTACCTGATGGAGTTCGATGCCGCTTCTGCGCTCACGATTGATAAGGTCAATCATAATCAGCGCGTCATTCACAACCACCCCGGACAGCGCCACAATACCGAACATCGACATTATACCAAAATTATATCCCATCAATAAGTGCCCGAATGCCGCCCCCACAATCCCGAACGGAATGGCCGACATGATGATAGCAGGTTGTGAGTAGCTCTTGAACTGAACGGCTAACAGCCCGTAAATCGCCAGCATCGCGATGACGTAATTTGCCTTCAGGCTCCCTAAAGACTCGTTCATCTCGCGCTGCTCGCCGCCGAAGCGATACTGCAGGCCGCTAAACTCATGAGCCAGCTCCGGCAGCACGCCCGCAAGCAAGTCCCGATTGATCACATTGGCATTGGCAAGAGTCTGATCTACATCAGCCGAAACACTCACGACACGCTTGCGGTCTATACGCTTGATTGCCGAATAGCCCCGGCCGTATTGCACCTCCGCGACCGTATCGAAGGGTATTTCCGTGCCATTCGGAAGCCGAATCCGCATGTTCTCCACATCTGCAAGACTCCTTCGCTCAGCCTCCGGATAACGCACCATCACGCGAATATCATCCCGCCCTCGCTGGATCCGCTGAACCTCGTCACCATAAAATCCCTGCCGGACCTGCTTGGCCATATCAGAGAGCGTCAAGCCCAACGTCCGGCCGGTGTCTTTGAGCTTCAGCTTCAACTCCGCCTTACCGGGCTCGAAGTCGTCCTGGATGTCACCAACGCCGGTATAGTCTCGCAAAATACCCTTTAGCTTCTCTGATGCAGCCAAAAGCGTATCGAAATTCTGATGCGACAGTTCCACATTTATCGGGTCGCCCGTGCTCATATACTCTGAGACAAAGGTCAATGACGAGGCCCCCGCCACCTCGCCCACAAGCTCTCGCCAGCGATTTTTGACTGCGGTGCTCGACAGATCCCGCTCTTCGGCCCCAAGTAACTCTATATTTACCTCCGCCAGGTGCGATTGTCCTGCTCCGCCAAGGTCAACTTGAACGGGACCGCCGCGTCCGACAGTAGGCTGAGCCCCAATAGTCGTAGCAATGTGCTTTCGAAGAGAGATAGTTCCCCCGAGCTTATCGTCGAATTCCTCGATTGTTTCAAATGCGGCGGCCTCTATCTTCTCTGCAATCGCCCGGGTCTGTTCAACTGGCGTACCCAACGGCATCTTGAGCAAGGCAACCACGTTATCGGCTTCTATCGCGTCAAAGAAGACAAACTTGATGTATCCCCCCGCCACAATCCCGACAGTTGTAAGAAAGATTGCAACACCCAACGCCAATGTGACATAGCGCCATCGGACTGCGCGTTCGACAAAACGTGCAAAAGGACCGTTCACAAACCGTCTGAGACCTCTGTCAGTCAAATCGTTTATTTTGTCTGTGAAACGTCTTATGCCCTTGCCGGGCTTGCCCCGCTTCGAAGATAAGTGTGCAGGCAGGATCAGCAAAGCCTCCACCAGTGAGAATGCCAAAACACTAACTACTACAATCGGCAAGACCCGAAGAATTTTACCCATAATGCCGCTGGTATAAGCCAGGGGTATAAATGCAAACACCGTGGTCAGTACCGCCGCGATAACGGGCCAGCACATCTCGTGCACACCCTTGATAGCTGCATCGAGCCGTTCCAGCCCCTGTTGGCGATACGAAAAGATGTTCTCCCCCACAACAATCGCATCGTCAACAACAAGGCCAAGCACCATGATAAAAGCAAAAAGACTCATCATGTTAATCGTCACGCCAAAGTGCGGAATCAGCCAAAACGCCCCAAGAAACGAGATCAGGATACCTATCGCGGTCCAGAACGCGAGCCTTACGTTCAGAAAAACCGTCAAACACACAAACACCAGGATAAGGCCGATGTAGCCGTTTTTCTTAAGTAGATTCAGCCTCGCCTTGAGAAACTCGGTATCATCTTCCCACAGTGCCAGCGACATTCCCGCCGGCAAGGAATTCCGCTTCTCACGTACATATTCCTTGACGGTCCGTGCGACATCTACCGCATCCTGCTCGCCTGTCCGTGAAACTTGTATGAAAGCAGCGCGTTTGCCGTCAAACCTCGCAAAAAGATCCATGTCCTGAAACTCGTCCCTGACCGTGGCGATATCGCTCAGCCTTATTCGGGTCCCGTCGTTACGCGTGACAACTATCACCTTTTCAAATTCAAAACCGTAGTACTTTTGTCCCTTTGTCCGAACTAAAATCTCGCCGCCCGAAGTCTTAATCGAGCCGGCCGGAATATCCAGCGAGGAATTGCGGACTGCTCGTGTCACCTTCTCAAAACTTAGATTGTAACGGCGGAGGTTCTCCTCAGAGACCTCAATTGATATCTCATACGGTCTGACTCCTGAAATAGTCGCGTGCGTAATGTTCTTTTTGGCAGTTATTTCATCGCGAATCCGGTCCGCCAGTATCCGTAAGGTCTGCTCGGAAACATCGCCGGACAAAACGATTGAAATAACCTTGAACCTCGTTTTCAGCTCGGCGATAATCGGCTTCTCCGTCTCCTTTGGAAAAGTTATTATCGTGTCAATCTCCGCATTGACGTCATCGAGCACCTCCTTGACATCGGCATATTCCTCCACTTCCACCAGCGTCGAACCCATCCCCTCGCCCGCAGTGGAAGTTATTCGCTTTATGCCTTCCACACCTGCTATTGCCTCCTCGACCCGTGTGCAGACTCCCTCCTCGACATCGGACGGTGAGGCGCCCAGATAAGGCACCATGATATTTATCATATCGAGGCTCATCTCGGGGAACACTTCGAGCCTTGCCGAAAAGATCGCCAGCAATCCCGCCGTCGCGATTAGAATCATCAGCAGATTGGCTGCAACGTGATTCGAGGCAAACCAGCTAAGAATCCCTTGTTTTTCTTCCAAGTCTTTCACTTAATTTTCCTCCGGCTTGTTTGGACTGTTGCCATCTTCCCCTGCCTGTTCGCCTTGCGGCGTGACATCTGCCTCTGTCCGCACCTCCATACCATCTACTACCGCATCCAGGGAGCTTGTAACAACGTTTGTTTTATCAAGAACGTCCGAAACAACATAGGCGAAGTTTTTATCGACCCGGACAATCTTCAAAGGCTCGATACGGAGACGATTGCCCTTTACCAGCCATATTTGGTTGCCCTGGCGTATCGCATCGCGAGGCACGGCAACCGCATTGTCAAGAGTGTTGCCTTGAATGAGAACCTTGGCGAATACACCCGG
>CBDVBU010000304.1:0-4906 GCA_965372295.1 uncultured Phycisphaerae bacterium | reverse complement strand
GCTCACTGATAAAACAGTGGATCTTTCGATGCCGCTGAAATTCGCCGTTGGGCATTGCGACCACGTACGTATTATACATTTTTCTATCGTCGGCGATTTCCACGAGACCGGCGCCGATGGTCATTTTGTGCTGCTTCGCCAGGGCCATCAGGGCTTGTGACGAAGGGCCTTCAAAAACCGGCTCAGCCAGGGCCTCCAACTCTTTGCGCGAAAGTTTCCGTAAAAACAAATAGCCGGTAATGCAGGCTTCCGGGAATACGACAAGCTCGACACCCTGCCCCGCGGCTTGCCGGACGAAATTCTCAATCTTATCAAGATTCGCCTGCTTATCTGAAGGCAAATGCTCGAACTGGACGGATGCGACACGGATATTCTTCATGACTTCGAACTCGATATATTTTATATGACTCGTGTTAAAATAGTTTTTGCTGACGATAGCGCTTTAAGCCGCTTTGATTTTGCTATCGGTCGCAACGTAAAGCCAATAGACAATTAAGGAATCATTTTAATCCCGGACGTTCTTCGTGGGAAGTCTAAAGTTTCAGCCATGATTTGCCGTTGTCCTTAGAGACACGAGCAGGTAGAATTGGCATAAAGAATGTGATGATCTTTTCGAATGAAAGGAATTGATAATGCGCTACGCAAAACTTTTGCCTGTTCTGCTGATCGTTCTGAGCGGCTGTGCTGCGTTCGGGCCGCCTCGAACTCACCAGGTACCGGTTGTAAACGAATATCACGGCGTGGAGGTTGTCGATCCGTATCAGTGGCTCGAAGATTGGGATGATGAGCGGGTACAATCCTGGAGCGACAAGCAGAACGCTTATGCTCGAAATATGCTGGACAATCTGCCCCAAGTCGAAGAGCTGCGCGAACAGATTACAAAGATACTAACGGCGGAATCCGTTAGGTATTACTCGCTTTGCCGGCGTGAAGGAAAACTGTTTGCTATGAAGCGCCAACCGCCCCTGGAGCAGCCTTTTCTGGTGGTTATGCCCTCGGCACAGCAGCCGGAATCGGAGCGAGTCATCGTCTATCCGACCAAAATCGATCCCAGCGCTGCAACATCAATCGACTTTTATGTGCCGTCACCGGACGGCAGCCTCGTTGCGGTTTCGCTTTCGGTAGGCGGTTCGGAAAGCGGTGATGTGTATGTCTATAAGACAGAAACCGGCGAAGAAATCGGAGAGATCATTGCCCGCGTCAACGGCGGCACAGCCGGGGGCGATCTTGTCTGGACGCCGGATGGATTGGGTTTTTACTACACTCGATATCCCCGGGCTTCTGAGCGGCCGGTTGAAGATATGGATTTTTACCAGCAGGTCTGGTACCACAGAATGGGGACGCCGCCCGGTGAAGATCGATATGAAATCGGTAAGGACTTCCCGCGAATAGCAGAGATCAAGCTTGAAGCGGACACGCGTTCCGGCCGGGTGCTTGCGACCGTTCAATACGGTGACAGCGGCCGTTTCGCACACTATGTTCGTACGTTAAGAAGGCAATGGAAGCAGATAACCGGCTATGACGATCAAATAGTTCAGGCGACGTTCGGTCCTGATGACACGCTGTTTCTTATTTCCCGGGCCGATGCGCCCCGCGGTAAAATACTAACGTTGTCCCTTGCCGATGTTTCTTTGGACAAAGCTCAAATCATTATTCCGGAAGGAAATGATACTATCGTTTCCGATTTTTTCGGCCATCCACCGATAGTGGTTGCCTCGAACCGCCTGTATGTTACATATCAGCTTGGCGGTCCTTCTGAGATTCGTGTTTTTGACCTCCATGGACGGCGGCAGGCGGGGCCGAAGATTCTGCCGGTCTCCAGTGTGGGACAGATCGTTGCCGTGGAGAACGATACTATTTTGTATTCGAACTCTTCTTACATCGAACCGGCGGCGTGGTATCTATTCGGTCCCGACAAAGGGACAACCAGTAAAACAGCGCTTGTTACTGAGTCGCCGGTGGATTTTTCCGATTGTGAGGTCGTACGCGAATATGCGGCTTCTAAGGACCGAACCAGAGTGCCCGTCAATATCGTTCGTCGTAAAGGAACAAAACTGGATGGCTCGAACCCGGTTTTACTTACCGGTTATGGCGGGTATGGGATTAGTATAGAGCCTGGTTTCAGCGCTTTACGCCGGATTTGGATCGACCATGGTGGTGTTTATGCGCAGGCCAATCTTCGCGGCGGCGGCGAATTCGGAGAGCAGTGGCACAAGGAAGGCATGCTTACCAACAAACAAAACGTCTTCGATGATTTCGCCGCAGCCATGCAGTATATGATCGACGTCGGTTATACAACACCCGACAAACTGGCAATCGTCGGCGGCAGTAACGGCGGATTGCTTATGGGTGCGATGATAACCCAGAATCCGAAACTATGCCGGACGGTGGTTTCTTCCGTTGGAATATATGACATGCTGCGGGTCGAGCTAACGCCTAACGGAGAATTTAATATTCCGGAATTCGGCACCGTGAAAAATCCCGACCATTTTCGCGCCCTTTACGCTTATTCACCTTACCATAATGTCAGAGATAAGACTGCCTATCCTTCCGTGTTGTTTTTGACCGGGGCTAATGACCCGCGTGTTGATCCCATGCATTCCCGGAAAATGACTGCTCGTCTTCAGGCGGCGACTTCATCGGGCCAGCCTGTTCTGCTGCGAACCAGTTCAAAAACCGGGCACGGCTCAGGCACGCCGTTGAGTGAGCAGATTGTCAAGAGCGTCCACTACCATGCTTTTCTGCTGAACGAGCTTGGGCTGTAGCATAATGGTAAGTTAAGCTTTGACAAGGAGTACCGAATATGCAGGTCGTTTATGAGATTAGCTATCATTCTGATCACCGGTTTCTGATACCTCTGCACGAGCAGCCGAAAAGACTCAGCGTCCCCCTCCAGCACAGCCCTGATGATGGTTAGTAAAGCGTAAGATTCTGTTCGGTTCCAAGTCGGACGGGCTTGCCGGGTTTCTTGCCGTTCGTGTTCTCATATATGTACACATTGTAGGGAGTGGCTAAGATTACATCGAGTATTCCATCGCCTGTCATATCGCCAATGAGCATGCTCTTTTCATATTTGATCTTTCCCTCCGATATTTCCTCGCTTGGTGTGTTGAAGGTACCAATCCGCCGCCCTTGATTATCGTAGAGTCCGCCTTTGTGCGCAACCAGGATTTCTTCAATCCCATCTCCGGTCCAGTCTAACAGGCAATGATGCCGACTATAATCAGTCACAAGCTGGCCGAGAGACTGACCCTGTTCATCCAACACCCAAAGAGGACTTTTGCCGTAAGGTTGATGATCAATATCCACGCAGATATGCGGTCCGGCATGGTTAGGTATGATGCGTCCCACATCTACGGATTCGAAATGATGACCCGATACTTCCCACAACACTTTTCCGTTGCCATCCACAAATGCAATGTTATTAGCTCCACAACAGGTAAGCACAATCCGAAAATCTTCGGGAGAGGCACCTTGCCGAAAAACGCGAGCGCAGTCAAGATGACCTTTGGCCTGATCGACTTGTTTTGATCTATAAACCCAGCGGACAGAGCCATCGCTGTTCAGCATGGCGTAGCCGGCCATGATCTCATCACGTCCATCTCCGTCGAGGTCGATTGGCCGTGGCTGATGGGCAGTTCGAAATCCGCCAGGGTCCTTGACAGTCCAGAGCAGTTTGCCCTGTCGATTATACGCCCAAATTTGATGGTATCGGTCTTTGACAAGTACGTCGGTTGGATAACTGTTGCCGGAAAGATTACAGAACACCAGGCAATCGGTAGCTTTGTCAGGAATCGGTATTCGTCTTAGTTCGCGCCCCGTTGCTCCTTCAAGCTCAACTAAAAATCCTTTGGTACAAAGGATAACTTCGCTTTTATTATCACCGTTCCAGTCATGAATCTGGCAGGCAACATCATGGTGCCAGTTCTTTCGGCCAATGTCCGGATTGCCCCACTGCCACAAAACCGATCCATCGAGATTTTGAGCCACTGCTGTGGTCGTATAGTGCACATCGCCTTTATTGAAGTTTTCAGCGCTGACAATGTCTACTGAACCATCCCCGTTTAAGTCGGCGGCCAATATCCACTGGCCTCCATAATCAGGATCGAGGCGGACGATTTTCGAGGGCTGAATTACGGGTACCTGGTGATCCGGTAGGCCAACGTCTTCAGTGTCAAAATAGATGAAGTCCTTTTCCTTCGCATCGAGAATTGTACATAGACTAACTGTTACAAAAAGACAAAATAAAATATAATGGAAAATTAAGCATTTGTGTTCTTTTACTTTCAGCATAATCTGATCTTTCCATTTACGGTGTTGACGGCAATATTCAAGAGGAGGATCACCTCGCGGCTCAAAAGAGCACGGCGGCAGACTAAGCAGGTGATGGCAGGTAAGGTGTTCAAGGCTCTACTCGAAAATTAGCGTGCCGAACTTCTCGAACTCGTGAAAACCGGATCCGACCCGCGCCCAGTCCCAGCTTGTCGTTTTGCCTTCGTCGTAATCGACGCGATAGAAATTGGCCCGCCAACGTGTTCCCGGCTGCGGTGGAACGTTTTGCAGAGGTTTGAGCAAGTCATACGGAACGAACACTTCGGCTTTCCAGCCCGTAACTTGGGCGCCCGACTGCTTTGGGCCGCCTGTAACCGTGGTGGCCTTTTGCGTCTTCCTTTGTCCCGAGTATTTCCAGGGCCGCCAGCCGAGAAACTCGCCGCCGAAATTGGGGATGATAATCGGCAGCTCAAAACCAAGCGGCGAAATCTCGTATTCGAAATAGACCGGGTATCGCTCATCCGTCCACAAAAAGAACTCAAACACATCCTCCTCCCACAAGTTCAGAAAGTCCTCTTTCATCGTGGCGGTAATCGTGCCGTCCTCGGCCTCCATTAGTACGTACAGTCCGCTC
>CBDVBU010000303.1:0-4909 GCA_965372295.1 uncultured Phycisphaerae bacterium | reverse complement strand
AGCGCATTGGCTTGCCTGGAGAAGTTAATCGAAGTTTCAAATGGAGCCTGAGATGCGTCCCCGAACCGGGTCATGGGTGACGACAGACGGATATGTTGATAACGAAAGTTAAAATCTGTGGTATTACTAATTATGACGATGCCGCCGCGGCGATGAATATGGGTGCGGATATGCTGGGCTTCAATTTTTATCCGGACAGCCCGAGGTATGTCACGCCGGAACAAGCTATGGATATCATCAATAAGCTGCCGGCTTATATAGACACCGCCGGTGTCTTTGTGAATGCTTCGATTGAGCAAATCCATGAGACGAACGCCGTTTGCCATTTGGACTGGGTTCAGTTACATGGGGATGAAGACCCGGATTTCTGCCGGTCGCTGCTTTCTCATAATGTCAAAACGATGAAAGCGATACGCGTCAAAGATCAGGCGGATATTGAAAGGGCGGACAGCTTCTTCACGGATGCTGTTTTGCTGGACGCCTTCGACCCTGATAAATACGGCGGCACGGGACTGACTTTTGACTGGAACGTGATAGGACACATCGGCAAGCGAGTGTTTTTAGCCGGCGGGATAAATCCCGATAACGCGGCGGCGGCGGTTAAACTCGGAGTTTACGGAATCGACGTCTGTAGCGGCATCGAAGCTGAGCCGGGTAAAAAAGACCACAAGAAAATGAAGAAACTGTTCGAGAACATACGACATTTAAGAGGGTAAATATGAAACACAGAGGCAGATTCGGAGATTATGGAGGCTTCTATGTCCCCGAGGTTCTGATTCCGGTACTGGAAGAGCTGGAAGAGGCTTTTTATCGCTTTTATGAAGACAGGCAGTTCGTGACTGAGCTTGCTGACCTTTCGAAAAACTATGCCGGCAGGCCCAGCCCGCTTTATTACGCGAAAAGATTCAGCGAGTATGTCGGTTTCAATGTGTATCTAAAACGCGAAGACCTGCTGCACGGCGGGGCGCACAAAGTCAACAATACGTTAGGCCAGGGTCTTCTGGCAAAATATATGGGTAAAACCAAGCTGATCGCCGAGACCGGCGCCGGACAGCACGGCTTGGCTACGGCAATGATCGGCGCATTGTTCGGGATGGAAACCAAAATCTTCATGGGCGTCACCGATATCGAGCGGCAGAGTGTCAACGTCCATAAGATGAAACTCTGCGGCGCGAAAGTCATCGGCGTCGAAGGCGGCACGGGGACATTGAAAGACGCCATAAACGACGCCCTTCGCTACTGGACGGCTCACGTGACCGATACGTTCTATCTGTTCGGCTCGGCCTGCGGGCCGCATCCGTATCCTACCATCGTAAAGCATTTTCAGAAATGCATCGGCAAAGAGACCCGGCAGCAGTGTCTCGACCAGATCGGCAGGCTGCCGGATATGGTTGTCGCCTGCGTCGGTGGAGGCAGCAACGCTATCGGAATTTTCTCCGGCTTTTTCGAGGACAAAAACGTCAGGCTCATCGGCGTCGAGGCCGGCGGCAGGAGCCTTAGCGAAGGCCGGCACGCAGCGACATTAGTAGCCGGACGCGTCGGAATCCTGCATGGTGCAAAGGCCTATCTGCTCCAGGACGATGAGGGCCAGGTCGATGAGACCGAGTCGGTCAGTGCCGGCCTGGATTATCCGGCTGTCGGGCCCGAGCATTGCCTGCTGAAAGATACCGGTAGGGCCGAATACGTCGCTGCCGAAGACGAAAATGTCCTGGACGTCTTCGAGTTGCTTTCCAGGACCGAGGGAATCCTGCCGGCACTGGAAAGCGCGCATGCCCTGGCGTACCTGGCCGACCTGAAGGGCAAGTTAGACCCCGAGCAGATCGTCGTCGCCAATCTCTCGGGCCGGGGCGATAAGGATGTTTCGATCGTGGAAAAACACAGACCCCCTGTTGAATGATTAGTTGTTGTTAATTGGTTATTCGAAGAAGGATTTTTTTTTAATGAAGACATATAAGCAGGTTTTCTCGGAACTCAAAGAGCAAAACAGGACGGCATTGATTCCGTTCTTTGTGGTTGGCGACCCGGATTTCGATACGAGTCTTGCAGTCATAAAAGCGTCAATCGATGCCGGGGCCGACATTTTGGAATTGGGTATCCCGTTCTCCGATCCGATTGCCGACGGGCCTACAATCCAAAAGGCCGATATCCGTGCGCTAAATGGTGGAATGAACGTGGCAAAGGCCCTGGAGCTGGTCCGGCAAGTCAAGCAGCATAAGGACATTCCAATCGGCCTGCTGATGTATTACAACCTTGTTTACCAGTACGGGACTGAGAAATTCTTCGAAGATTTCCACGAGGCTGGCGTCAACAGCGTTTTGATTGCCGATCTGAGTATTGACGATGCGGACGAAATTGCGGGTCCTGCCGTCTCGGCGGGTCTTGATACCGTCTTTATGGTAACACCGGTAACCGATCCGGAGCGGATGAAACTTATAGCTTCCAAAACAACAGGCTTTATCTATACCGTCTCGGTATTAGGCGTTACCGGCAGCAGGGTAAAACTCTCCGATACGGTAGAAGGGCTGGTCGGTAAGTTAAAAGAGCTGACCAGCGTGCCGGTATGCGTGGGTTTTGGAATCAGCACGCCCGAACAGGCCGCGGCGGTAGCAAGGGCGGGTGCCGACGGCGTAATAATCGGCTCGAAAATCGTCGGATTGATCGAGAAAAACTTGGGCGACACGGGAAAAATCGTTGCTGAAGTTTCAGCTTTCTTAGCAGAAGTTAAAAGCGCAATTTAATTTCAATTATTCTTGACGCATGACGTTTTCCATATAGAGCGTCTAACAGAATGAGGATTCATTCTTGTGTTGTCATGCTGAGCAAAGCGAAGCATCTGGGATTAGAACGTGTGAAAGAGATTCTTCACTACGCTACGCTCCGTTCAGAATGACACTCGTCTCATTTTGCTATTGGCTCAAAGTTGATTTCGGGACTTTTTTTCAGATTTCGGCAATAAAAAGGGCTGTTTTTGCGTCCTTGCATAACAGTTGCCAGTGTAATTTTGCGATCCAACTGTGAGTTGGTGGAATTTCAACCGTTCAACTTTTTTGGAGGTCAGTATTATGAAAAAGCACCTGATTTCAATCGTCGCTGTTCTTGCGGTTCTGGCAGTGGTCCTGGTATCATTCGGCCAGGCACAAGACCGGGCCAGCCAGAGAGAGGCCATGCGACAAAGATTCCAGAACATGTCCGAGGAAGAGAGAGCGAAATTCAGGGAAACAATGCGTTCAAGAGGCTTTAGAGGCTCTCGCATGAGCCGTGAAGACCGGGAAAAGGCCATCAAGGCGATTGAGGAACAAGTGGCTAAGCTCAAAGCTGCGACCCAGGTTCAAATGCCTGAAGGTGGATTTCAGGACCTTTCCGAGGACGAAAGAAACAAACTAAGACAGAGCTTCACGGACAGGCGGACCGCACTACAAGCTATCGTGGCGCAGGTTGCCCGGCTTCAGGGCCGAAGGCAGCCGGAAGAAGAGGGTGCACAGTTTATAATAATCAACACCGCCGACCTCAAGCCGATCCAGGAAGCGGCGGAGAAAGAGAAGGCCAAAGAGACGGCCCAGCTTCTTACCAGGCTGGCTGGCAGAGGCAGAGGCTTTTTCGGAGGCAGAAGGCCGGGACCGAGCCAAAGACCTCAAGGCGGCCAGCAGGGCGGTCAAAGGTAGCTATTACCCTTCGACTCCGTTCAGGGTGAAGAAAGAAGTTCTTCATGCCGAGCGGAGACGAGGCATAGCATCGAAAGCAGCAGCATATTAAACGACCTGCTCCGATACCTATCGGGGCAGGTCCGTTCTGTTTCACGGGATTTCCAACAGCCACACTATTATTCCAATTTGAATTAGTTCTTGCGCCAAACTGTCATTCCCGCGAAGGCGGGAATCTATTTTCCTTCTTCCGTGTTTCGTATCTCCCAAAAGCAGGCCAGCGAGCAAAAATTACTCCTGACCCCTCCTTAAATTCCCCTTTGTCGCGATACTCACTCATACCCAGGTACATGGCCGAGCCTGCTGAGCGCAGTCCCTCAGCGCCGAGAATTCAGTCACTTTTTCTCGCAAACTCGCTTTTGCGGGACAACATCCCGCCGGCCACAGCATTTTCTCTGCTACGGCCCACCCTCCAAAGTATATATTATATTAGTAGTCCTTTAAGTTCCTCATCCATTCCGGCCAGTCCTCGGGCTGCACGCCGCCGGTTTTGGTCCAGGGGCCGGCCGTGTCGAACTGCATCTTCCACTTGAGCGTCCACAACTCCTTGAGTCCTATTCTCCTTACCGACCAATCCAGGAAAAGGCCGTTAATGTGCCCGTTGTGCCGGTTTATGGCAAAGCCCGATTCTCTTTGCTCGTTTGGTGGCGGCGGTAATTGCTCATGAAAAGCAACATGAATAACTGAGCTATCAAGAAACACGGGAATTTTGGCCCTGCCCTTAATAGGGTAAATATTAAGAGGTCGGAGGTGCCGGTACCGTATTTTGGGAGCAGAAGTATCAAAAACGCTGCTGTCAAATAACCAGATGTTGAATCCGTAGCTGCAGCGAAAACGCGGAAGCGGTGATATAATCTCCCAGGCTTTGAAGGTTGAACCGGGCTTATATAACATCACATAATAAGGTGGAAACTCAAACGTTGATATCGGCGCGGGTTCTCGAGACCTGACAGCCATTGGGCAGCATGCTATGCCTTTAGCGTTTATGTTTTGATATACGCGGGGTTTGTTCGGGTCATCCTCGTGTAGAAACGATCCGCGCAGAAACCAGAAGGCATCTCCAATTCTTTCCGGGAACTGTCCCTGGTTATCCTCGGTATACAGAAAGAATACCGATCCCCACTGTTTAAGGTTAACCTGGCAGACAACCGCTCTGGCTTGATTTCTTGCGCTGCGCAGCACGGGAACCAGGATCGCCATTAGCAGAG
>CBDVBU010000302.1:0-4910 GCA_965372295.1 uncultured Phycisphaerae bacterium | reverse complement strand
TAATCACGGCGAACGGCTCGTCGATGAAATCTCTGCCCATTAGGGTTGCGTGGCCCGTGCCCCAGGGCTTTTCGCGATCGGGCGGCATGGCAAATCCGTCGAGGGCGGCGTTCAGTTCCTGGTAGGCGTAGGCTGTTTCGACCAGGCCGTCGAACTTGTTGCCGATTTTCTCCTTGAAGTCGCCTTCGAAGTAATGCCGGATGATGAAGACCAGCTTGCCGAATCCGGCGCGAATCGCGTCATAGATTGAATAGTCGATGATAATCTCGCCGTTAGGCCCTATCGGGTCGATTTGTTTAAGCCCGCCGTAGCGGTTTCCCATACCGGCGGCAAGAATCAATAATGTCGGTTTCATTGAAGTTTCCTTTATTCGAGGGCAAGTTATCATACGAACCATTTCGATACGCCCAGTTGCCGTGGTTCTTTCCACTTGCCACGAGTAAAGTCCGGGAATTTGATGGGCCTGTTTCCCTCGGCGATGGACTGCTCACTAAGCGGGATGATAGCGCTCCATGCCACCGAATCATAGACGTCGATGTCCGGTGATATCCCTTTTCGCAGGGCTATAATCAGGCGATAGTCTTCGATAAAGTCCATTCCGCCGTGACCGGCGCCTTTGGCCTTTTCTTTGATTGCTTTCCATACCGGATGTTCGTACTTTTTGCTGTAGTCCTTCATATCTTCCCAGCCGTGGCCCCGGCTAAGCCCCTCGATATGAATCTTCTCCGTGGGATACTTGCGGACAAGTCCTTTCGATCCCTGCACAAGGAAATCTCTGCTGTAGGGCCGCGGCAGGTTTGTGTCGTGCTTGCAGATGATAGTCTTGCCCAGCTTTGTTTTGATTAGCGTGATATTGACGTCGCCGAGAGCATATTTACGGTTCTGCCATTCGCTGTAGAATTTCTTGTCCTTTTCCGTTTTGGCCCCGGCGTATTTCCTGTCGGCGAACTCATTAAGGCCGATTGATTTGGTAGTCATGGAAACAAGGGTATCGAACGCATCGCCCCGGTTGATATCCATGCACCAGGCCATCGGCCCGATTCCGTGGGTTGGATAGAGGTTGCCGTTGCGTTTGATCGACTGATGCACCCGCCACATTCCCTGGTAAACCGTCGGATGGATTTTCAGACCTCGCAAATCGTGCAGATAGCCGCATTCACCGTGCATTATCTCACCGAACAAACCCTGCCGGATCATATTCATTATCACCATTTCGGTGAAGTCGTAGCAGCAGTTCTCCTGCATTACACAGTGCTTCCGCGTCTTTTCCGAGACCTCGACCAGTTTCCAGCAATCTTCCACGGAAAGCGCAATATTGACTTCGGAGGCGGCGTGTTTTCTGTTCTCCATCGCGCTTAGACAAATCGGCGCGTGCCATCGCCACGGGGCGGAATTGTAAACCAGGTCCAGTTCTTCTTCGGCGCACATTCGCTCGAAATCCAGATCGCCTTTTGTGTACCCCTTCGGCTCCGGAAAACCGGCCTTGACAACCTGCCTCTGGGCCCATTTGACCCTGCCGGGACGAATATCACAGACTGCCGTAACCTGACAGCCCTCAATCTTCAATAGATTGTTGACGTGTGCCGAACCCTGGTTTCCGATACCGACAAACCCGACTTTTATAAGGTCCTTGGCGCCCGGATTATATCCGATCATACTTGCGGCGTCGGATCGAGACTGAGCACTCGTACCGCCGGGAAATACCACGCTGCCGATTGCCATTCCCAGGCCGGCCATAGTACCGGTCCTGAGAAAATTTCTGCGAGTGAATTGATTTGTCATGACAGTTACTCCTTAAAGTAAGAAATTCGTTTTAATGCTTTTATTCATAACCCGCACCGTCCTGATCTTCACACCGGCGGCTCGAAAAAACGCCAGCATAGCAATTATTCTTGAAATATCAAGCTTTTATAATGCTTACCAGCGGAAGAATCTATAAGGGTCATCCCACTCTTCCGGCACATCCAGGTAGAGGCCTTCCAGCCACCGCTTCTCGTCTTTAGCAGTATCTACTGGTCTGCCGAATCGCTCCGGAACAGGTGTCGAGCCGGCCGCTCCCATGTTGGCCAGCAGACGCGCCAGAAGGTAGCTGGTCCGGCGGAATGTTCTCTTAATGTTTTGTGGCGTCTTGCTATCAAACTGCCACGGGGCGAGCTGGCAGAAGACGATGTTAAAGTTTTCCGCCCGGGCCAGAACACCGTCGCCGATGATTGTAACTGACGCCGAGACGAGGGGCAGTTTTTGCGGCTCGTGGCTGTGCACATCCGCCGGCCCGACTCCCGCAAACAGGGATTTGAAGCCGAAAGGCTCAAAATAAGCCGAGATGTGTTCGGTCTCCTTCATGCGGATTTTCAGCGGTAAAAAAGCGTTTGCCTGCTGCTCGTCGAGACTAACCGCCAACAGTTTACCGCCGGCCTTAAGCCAGTTGGCAATAGCTGCGGCGTCCTTCGCGAGCATCTGTCCACCGCCTTCTCCGACAACGAGGACGTGGTTGGCGGACAGGCTCCCGGCGTCGTAGGAAGTCGGGGATATACCTGCGGATTCAAGGTGTTGCCTGCCGGCGGGATCGCCGACGTAGAAAACCTGCCGCCTCGGAGCCGGTTTCCAGGCCGATACGTATCTCAGGATGTTCCGGGCCATCGTCTGGGCCGCCGGGTCGTCTTCCGTGCGCCCGGTTATGTCCATCTGGCAGAAGAGCACCATTCCCATACCTTCACGGCACTCCATCAGCGGGCTGTACTGCAGGCTGTAGCCGCCGTCGATGATCGGCAGGAAATCGCCCAGCGCGGGCTTCTCGATGAGTACCGAGGCGACGTTTCCGCGATTACCGCACCGCCAGAGTCGCGTGACGGGGATGCCGCACCACTGGACGGTCGGGCCATAACGGGGCCGCATCTTGTACTTCAGGCGAGGGGGCAGGATTGTCGCATCGCCGCGCCAATTGCACAGGTTCCCGGCTTTGATTCCGGTCAGGAGCGGATGATCTGGTACGCGTCTAAAGACCTGTCGCAAACCATACTCTGCCACGCGGAATCCGAACCGTTTCTCCAGCACGTCTGCGGTCTGCTCGAATATAAGTACCTTAAGGCCGTTGCGGACGCGCGCGATATCCGGCGCCGGGCTCTCGGTTGTCAAAGCGGACTTGCCTACTATGAGGGTATCGTATACCGAGAGGTTGGTGTTTGTACTCACGGGCTGGTACCGGATTCCCATTTTGTCCAACAGCTTTCGGGTCTGACCATTCGGATCGAATAGCGCAATCTTATCGTTCAACCGGGCAGGTTGTGGGAGCGGCATGATATCGATCGAAAACGAATCGGTCTGAGTCTCGCCGCCGTCGAACCTGAAGGTCGCTCTTAGCTCATACTTACCGGGGTTCGTTCCAGCCGGTAATTCGAAGCGTAGCGGAATCCGCTGCTGCCGGCCCGTCGGCACGGTAACTTGTTTTTTGCCGGCGATTGCCTGAGGCAGTTCGAACGACCACTCGCAGTCGCACGTCACGGTCTCGCGGGAGTTATTTATAACGATGAGCTGTTTTTCGAATGTCTCACCCGGCAGGAAATTATGGTTCTTGCTCGTAAAAGCCGTCGGCTTGCCGCCGATATACGCCAGCAGCGGCCGGTTATGGCGAATCAGGGCCTGTGCTGCGACAGTGGCAATCCAGTCCGAGCGCTCGAAGGCCAGGTCCACACGCTCGTATTGCTGCCCAATGTAATCCGGGCTGAATCCCGGCTTCTGTAGGTTTTCCCAGTCAACCTGTAAATCCTTGCGGCTTTTGTCAACGCCGTCGCGCAGAGTCCAGTAGTGCCCGTGAGACCACGGAGAGATTGCCGAGACCCCCCATGTGCGAAAAGCGCGCCAGTTGTCGGTGAAGTACATTGCATAAACGGCGTGGCGTTCGGCGAAGATGCTCGAACCTACGGCGTGGGGATAATCCCATCGGTGCCAGAGTTTGCCGGATCGGAACCGCTCAGCCTCCCAGCGTAAGTTTCTTTTCTCCATCTCGCTGATCCGGAAGGCTCGGTCTCCGAAGAACTGTGAATTCCATTCCGCAAGACAGAACTCCCACGGCACCTTCGCGCTGCCGAAGGATCGCTCGCCTCGGTACCACCCTCGGTACATAGTCCAGTCCCAGGGAAACGGCACGCTGTACTCGCACGTGAATAGCGGTTTAACGCCCGACGTCGCCCAGTGCTCGAACCAGTCGGACATTTCCTGGATCGGGACAAAGTTCGCATAAAAATTGCTCGTGTGCATGGTGCCCAGGTTCCCGGAAGAGTGGTGATAAACGATGCGGCCCGGGTCCAGTTTCGTTACGATTGCTTCGGCACGCGAAGCACGACCGGCATTCCGCAAGGACCAGGTGTCGCGAGGATTCTGGATTCCATCTATCATGTCCGGGTTCATATCCTCGCTGTATCCGGTCGCGTTATGGCTCATGGAGTAGAATACGACCGAAGGATGATTCTGGGCCACCCGCACATAGAACTCTGCGTGGCGTGCGTAGCCGTTTGCCTCGTTGGCATCGGGCATTTCCCAGTCGTAGTGGGAAAAGTGTGGCTGGGAGAGGGCTACGAGCATCCCCACGTCGTCGGCGGCTCTCAGAACCTCTTTAAAGCTCAGATGGGACCCTGGCTCGCAGCCGTAGTTATGTGTATAGACGAAGTTGATTCCAAAACCCTTCAGCCGCTCCATACTCTCGTGGGCGGCCTCATAGTTGGCCAGTGCGGCACCAATCTGGGCGTTGTCAAGCGGCACACAGGACAGAAAGATGCGGGTGCCGTTCAGGAAGAAGTCCCGGCCGTTGATCCGGAACTCGCGGAATCCGAAACGCACGGTGTCACCGGCATCAAGAACCTTGCCGCCGGCCTCCATCAGCGAGAGATTGAGATGGTACATGTTTTGGGGCG
>CBDVBU010000301.1:0-4995 GCA_965372295.1 uncultured Phycisphaerae bacterium | reverse complement strand
GCACAAAAGTATCTGCAATCTCAAAGATTCTGCACGGCAGGTTCTTAGCGTTAACGTTCGTTTTCAAAACACCGAGCAGGGAACCGATAAGGGTCTGGCGAAGAAGATTCGCACTTTTTCTCAACTCGTCCCTTACGGCCAGATGTCGCTTAGCGCCGGCCTCCGAGAAAAGTTCGGCAATAGAATTATCAACAAATGTCACGTTAATCGTTTCATAGAAGCCGCAGGCGTTAAGGTGCGTTCTAATCGATTCAGCCAGCTTTTGACGAGGATCGGCTGGCACAACTTCGATTCTAATCTTTCGCTCGGTCGGTACTTTATCGTAGCCGTGCACACGTGCGACTTCTTCGATCAGGTCAACCTCGCGATAAACGTCGCTGCGCCACGAGGGCACCGTGCATGTCACTGAATCGTCCTTAACTTTCGGCTCGAAACTCAAGGCCGACAGAATTTTCATCGCTTCCTCAGCAGGAATCTCGATGCCGAGTAATTTGTTCAAACGCGAAAGCCGTAATGTTACTTTTTTCTGCTCCGGTTTCTTAGGATAAACGTCAACCACGCCTTTAGCGACTTTTCCCCCGCCCACCTGGATCATTAACTGCGCAGTGCGTTTTGAGGCCCAGTCCACTTTCTCGATATCAACCGTGCGCTCGAATCGATACGCCGCCTCTGAAGGCAGACCGAGCTTGCGAGAGGTTGTGCGCACACTCACCGGATCGAAATGGGCGTCTTCGAGAAGAATTCTCGTTGTCTTTTCGCCGACTTCAGTATCCAGCCCGCCCATAACTCCGGCTACAGCCACAGGTCCGTTAGGATCGGCAATAACAAGCATATCCGTATTAAGCTCGCATTGTGTGCCGTCGATACTGACAATTTGCTCGCCGGCATGGGCCTTTCTGACGATGATTTTGCCCTGGGCTATTTTATCATAATCGAATGCATGGGGCGGCTGGCCCGTCTCCAGCATCGCATAATTGGTCGCATCCACCACGTTATTGACGCTTCGCAGGCCCACAGCCTCAAGCCGATTTTTTAGCCAATCCGGCGATGGGCCTATTTTAAGACCTTCAATAATCCGTGCCGTATATCGGCCGCACAAGTCCGGCTCATCTATCTGCACGTCGGCGAATTCCGTAACGTCCTTTTCCGACTCATCCAGCTCGATTTTTGGCATTATGAGTTCTTTACCGGTCGCAGCAGCTAATTCTCGTGCTACGCCGATATAGCCTAAGCAATCGCCTCGGTTGCTGGTTATCTCGATATCGATTACAGTGTCGTCATCGAGCTTTTCTATTCCCTCGCAGGGAAAGCCTAAATCGCTCAGGATTTCCGCGACTTGCTCGGCGGAGTCGCCTGTTTTGATATAATCGCTCAACCAATTCAATGAAATTTTCATAACAAAAGTACCATCAAGAAATTACAAAGCATAGCCAAGGACCTACAAGTCCGAATTCAGCGATACCTTACCCCTAAGGAGCAGAACTGTCAACCGAATCCCGCATTTCCTGTTAACCGCCGAGAGCGCGGAGACCGCAGAGGAGGAAGATATAGAATGTATTTTTTGGGCAATCATTTTCATAAATTCCTTTTTGCTCTGCGAACTCGGCGTCCTCCGCGGTAACATTTAGATTGGGTTTGATTGGGTTTGTTTTCACCAAGTGTCCAATCGCATTTATTTACCATAATCCCTTATTATAATTGACTTTACGTTAATTCCGACCTCTTTCAAATTGGGTTTGTTTTTTCAAATCCTATTAACCGCGGAGTTCGCGGAGAACGCAGAGGAAACAGGGTCTGTAATTTCATAGTCTGTAGCCAGCTACACCAATGCGAGTTTTTACACATCAAAAACCTCCGCGCACTCGGCGTTCTCGGCGGTAAAATAACCGAATTGGCTTTGTTTGGCTTTGTTTTCAACCACCCAAAACCGCTAAAAACCATGAAATCCTCCATAAACCTTTACGATTACTGAATTAGCACCATTTTACCCATTTTAACATTGGCTTTGTTTTTTCAAACTGTGTCATAGCCACAAAGCCACTAAGGCACAAAGGAGCAGAGATACTGTTGTCATTGCGAGGCCCGAAGGGCCGTGGCAATCTCTTGCATCATTAACAAAAATCCCTCGTCACACTCGATATTGGCTTTGATTGGCTTTGTTTTTCGCAGCCTTCAAAGCGTAAAATTCTTCATAATCTCCTTTCACATACGACTTTGCGCCAATTTCGCCTTGCCGCAAATTGGCTTTGTTTTTTCAAACGGGCTATTAACCACGAAGAAACACGAAGGAACACGAAGGCCAAAGAGAAATAATCAATAGTAAATAATAAACCTGTCCTGAGCAAGGTCGAATGGATCGTAAATGGCAAAGTTCTCCATTCATAATTCAAAGCACGACATACTACATACGATATACAACATACGAATTTCGTTAAGCATTATACTAAAATTACGCCGAAAATCAAGCTTATTCTCAAAAAATCTCCATTACACGGCGTTCTTTATTCGTGGTGCGTACTGCGTAGTGCGTATTGCGTGCTTTGGATACTCATTTTCATAAACCGCTGATTTATCCCGTTAGATAACGGCTTTACCTATCTCACTGGATAAACGCTGATAAACACAGAACTCGTAGGGTGCGATGAATCGCACCACTTCAATTATTCCTATTTATTCTCCCACGTAATGAGAAATAGCCTCGAAGCATGAGCATTGCGAAATATCTTGTGACGGATAAATGTCACGATGGTAAATAAACATATCCCGCACGTATGAAACCATCGTCTATAATCCGGCATGGTTCTATTCTATTAAAAATATGGTGCGATTCATCGCACCCTACCTAACTGTTTTGAAACCCGCATTTCCTCGTAATCGGAAGCGAACTTCATACATACCATTCAATCTCATCAAATCCGGCAGGGCTTGACACAAATCGGACAACGACCCGCATCACCGGCAGCAAAAAGCAGAGCGAGGAACGACCGGCGTTTTTTGCTGTCCGAGTGCATGCGATTGTTAGATCATGTGTTTCCCCAGCAATGCCAATTGTTGAAGAATTGTTGACTGCTCCATTTTATCCGATTCTGTGTCAATCCTGATAAATGGACCATCCTCAATTTTATATAACTCCGGTTTTTTGCTGATTTCAATAAACCCCTCGAATGCCTTGAATATTCGCACATATATCGTAAGCACCCCGTGTGATTGTATTAGAAAGGCAATGTGGCTTGCTGGCTTGTCATCCCAAAATGGGATTTTAGATCGTTCAACAATAAAGTCGATCTTTCCTTTTAAATCATACACGCCTTCCCACTGGCTCATGCTTCTTTGATCTTTAAGGACTTCTCGTATTTTTGTTGCTACTGGATCGCCTATATATTTTTCGCCTAACCAGTAATAAGCTAGCTCATATGCTATTTTAAGAATTCCTTTTTTGTATTTAATCAGATCAAAGGTCATTTGAACGCGAATTTCTGGGCGTGACCTGATAACTTCTGGATTTCGTATCTTTTTAAGCTCTTCCTCTGAGACAACCATTCCTTGCCTTTTACAGATTGACCTGATTATTTCTTTCAGCTTATCTGCATCACTTGCATCAATGTGCCCGGAGATCAGTAGACCATTGTCAATGGTTTGTTTTTCTATCTTAGGTATTATATACAACGATTCTGAATTGCCATCATCGGCAATTTTGAATTTTACCTTGTGACTTTCTTTGCCTACCACATAACCATTTTCGAGCGGGTTGGGAACCTTTCCAGATTTTCCTTTTATCTGATAGGCCAACCGAGCAAGTTTGATAAGTTCGTGGTTAACCAAGTCAGAATCAACTCCATGCCCGTATTGGCTGTTGCAATCTGTGCAGACAGTATTCTTGAGTATCAGTTTTCCTCCTATTGCATCAGGGAATACATGCTCATCTGAAAACTTTGTTACTGGTTTTTCTTCACAACAGAGTATGCACTTCATTTTCTTTCCTTGGTCTAACGCGAGGGATGAGCAGACCACGTCAGCGGGTACGCTCAATCCCATTGTTAGCATTATCTTTGCGCCTGTTCTTGTCGTACCGAGTGCATTCTCTTAGTGTTAAGTAGTATGAGATGAAGGCGATACAGAAGATTGCTATATAGGGGATAAGTGGGCCATTCGATCTATCATGCAAATAGATATAGGAAATGATGCCCTGTTGACCGATAATCATAGCAAGGTGGACGTTGGCTAGCCTTGTATATATGTATGCTCGCTCCTTTTTGCTCTTTTCACCCATGTTTGCTGCAATTGTTGACTGGATGTTTTCTCCGAGTGTGTAATAGATGGGGTAGTCAATGATGTTCAGCGCCGAGCGGTGAACGGCATACCATGCGCATCCTATGAAGGGTGCTAGGAGCAATAGAGTTGATGTGGGTACATCTGAGATGGTATCAGGGTAGTGTAAGAAAGTAATGCATAGAAGCGTATAGCCGGGGGCTATATATCTCAATAGTGATTCAATATCTTTGATGATTCCTGCAAATTTCATTGTGTTGTCCTAATGCTAACAATGTTTATATGGTTTCCGTATAAGAACCACAGCCGTTTCACTGTCCGCATAACATCCCGAACTTCTCGTCATTGGGAGGAACTCCATGCCGCTGCCGTGCCCTTACAACATACAAAGAGACTTGGATCTGTCAAGAGATAAAATAACAGCCAAATAGTGGAAACTAAGGTCAGTGGGACTGATGAAAAAGTCACACTGTAACGGTTCAGATTGCCGCGGCCTGCTTACATAGGCCTCGCAATGACACGGAAATTCATGTTATGAATCCGTGTCAGTGTCTCTTTTTGGCGGTCAGGAAGTCCACTGCTTTTTTGATGTTCTCGGCGGCGGAGATCAGGAACAATTCGTTGCCCTCGTTGATTACCTGTTTGCCTCGCGGGATCGAGAATTCTTCCTTTTTTTTGTCGTAGAACGCGTTGTAAGTGCACTCGTGCGGGATGTGGCGGCTTTCG
>CBDVBU010000300.1:0-5008 GCA_965372295.1 uncultured Phycisphaerae bacterium | reverse complement strand
AGGACAGGCTCTGGCCCTGCAAATTGGCTTTTTTCCACGGGCAGGATGCCCGTGCTACCTCTCATACTTCTTTCGTGATCCCCGGTTGTGGGGCTGGGTATATGCCGCCGGATTCCGCATGGATGGGAGCGGCAGTCTCAAAGGTCATGCCGTCGATGTCCTGGACGAATTGGAAGTCGGATTTCAACACCTGATCCCAGGTAAGATACTGGCCGGTATGGGTTGCCATGCGTCCCATTAGTGCGGCTACTTCCGCCTCGCCGGCCCGTCTGGCCTCGTTGTGCGGTTTATCCTGCCGGATCGCATCCAGAAGCAACTGCCATTCGGCGCGATATGGATTCGGGTCGGGCCGGCCAAACTCCCAGATGAGGTTTTCCGGAGTCATGTTGTGACTTTTGTATATTTTTGGCTTTGGCTGGCCCAGGGTCGCCATGATTACCGCCGAGCCTTTGGAGCCGTGGGCGTAGTCGGAATAGGTATTCCAGCAGCCGTTCATGTGCCGTGAGAATGCCAGCAGTTTCGTGCCGTCAGCGAAGGTGTATTCAACTGTGTAGTGGTCGAACTGGCTGCCCGCCTGCTCGTAGCACCGGCCGCCGAATCCCTGGGCCGAGACCGGCCAGGCCCCTTTGGCCCAGCAGGCAACATCGATATTATGACAATGCCAGTCGATGAAAAAGCCGGACGACACCCATGTGAAACTGTTTGGATGCTGGAGCTGGAAGACCAGCTCATTGACATTCTCCAGTAGCGGCGGACAATGGACCGGGCCGTGCACGCGATAGATACGCAACGTGTGTACATCCCCAATGGCCCCATCGTGAATCCGCCGGATCGTTTCCTGCCGGGCCGCCGAATGCCGCCACATGAAACCGACGCCGACCTTCAGATTCTTTTGCTCGGAGACCTCAGCGGCTTTGAGCCAGCGACGGACTGCGGGCGCATCTGTCGCGAACGATTTCTCCGCGAAGACGTTTATGCCCTTCTTGACGGCGTACTCGAAATGCATCGGACGAAAAGCCGCATGGGTAGTCAATAACACCACGTCACCTGGCGACAGACAATCGATTGCTTTCTTGTAGGCATCGAAGCCGACGAATTGGCGTTCAGGCGGCACGTCGAGCTTGTCCGCAAAATCCTTTTTCAAATTGCTCAGGCTACTTCGGAGGCGCGGTTCGAAAAGATCGGCCATGGCGTACAGCTTCACCGGACCGCCCGTGGCCGAAAAGGCATCAGCGACCGCTCCTGTGCCGCGACCACCGCAACCCACCAGGGCCAGCCGTATCGTATGGTCCTGAGCGGCGTAAATCCGAGGCAAGGCAACGCCAGTGACGACCGAACCGGCCAGCAGCCTTCCACTCTGTTTTAGGAATTGCCGGCGGGAGGGTTTGCTTGATTTGTAATGCTTGATCTGTTGTTTCATAACTTCTCCTTTGAAAATGGCTTGGATTCCCATTTTACGGTTGCACAAGGTCATGTTAGCAAATATCTTTTAAATTGCAAGGATAAGTGATATGCTTCTCTTGTGCTATAAATATTATCAAATCAATAGAAAGGTCGAAAGATGCATAATCGGAGAATCAGTCGCCGCACATTTTTAGCCACAGCAGCATCCTCGTTTGCGTTCACCTACATTCCCAAGTGTGCCTGGGGCGCCAATGACCGCTTCTACCTGGCGGGTATCGGTGTTGGCGGCAAAGGGGCCGGTGAGGTGAAAGACTTGACCCGGGCGGGCGGCAGGTTCGTGGCACTCTGCGACGTAGATGTCGCTCGGGCCGGCAAGACGTTCAAGAGTTTTCCCGGCGCGAAATGCTACAAGGACTTCCGTGTTATGCTCCAAAAGGAAAAAGGCATCGACGCCGTTACAGTAAGCACGCCGGACCATACGCACGCGATTGCATCCTTGATGGCTATGTCTTTGGGCAAACATGTGTATTGCCAGAAGCCGCTGACGCACTCGATCTATGAGGCACGTATAATGGCAAAGGCAGCCGCCTATTACAAAGTACAGACACAGATGGGCAATCAGGCTCATGCCGGAGAGCCGATCCGTCGCGCCGTAGAACTTGTGCGCGCCGGTATCATCGGTCCTGTGCGTGAGGTACATGCCTGGACCAATCGCCCGATCTGGCCGCAGGGGCAAAAAGCCCTCGACGAACGTCAGCGCCTCGCCGGCGAGCCCAAACCGGCCGACCTTGACTGGGACCTTTGGCTTGGCCCGGCGCCGATGCGAGATTACAACGCCTGTTATGTTCCGTTCAAGTGGCGCGGCTGGTGGGACTTCGGCACCGGTGCGCTCGGGGACATGGCCTGCCACATTATGGATATGCCGTATTGGGCACTCGATCTGGGCTCTCCCCGGAGCGTCGAAGCCAAATCCGGCGGGCAGACCAAAGAAACCGGTCCTGACTGGTCCACCATTACGTATCAGTTTACCGCTCGCACTTCAGTGGGCGGCGGTAAGCTCGGTAGTTCCGTCGGACCAAAGGCCGCGGTCGAAGGGCCTGCGGTCAAGTACATCTGGTACGACGGCAATAAGGACGGCAAGCAGAACGCGCCGTATGACCTTCTCGAACGGGCGACCGAAGAGGCAAAGAAGTCAGGTGCAGACAAGCAGGCTGCCGATACCGGGAATGGCGGGAAGAAGAAAAAGCTGCCCGCTATCAGCAACCCACAGCGTTGGGATATGATTCTTGTCGGCGACGATGGAATGATGTTGTTCAAACGTAGCTCAACAGACTGGATCGTTACTCCCAGCCGCCGAGCCGAACAGTTCGCCGACGTCCCGAAGACCATCCGCCGTGTGCCCAACGAAGACGTGGAGTGGATCGAGGCGTGTAAAGGCGGACCTAAAGCTCTGTCCAGTTTCGATTATGCCGGCCCGCTCACCGAGATGGTTCTTCTGGGCAATCTGGCGGTTCGCCTCGGCAAGAAAATCGAGTGGGATACGAAAGCTTTGAGGGCAACAAATGCCCCCGAAGCCGACAAGCTCATCCGGCGCGAGTACCGAAAAGGATGGGACCTGGCCGTACCAGGGGCGATACAACAGAGTGTTTAACAGAACGCTTAGGAACTTACAGTGGAGGTAAAAGCATATGAAACAAACAAGACTTTGGATCATATTCATACTGGTGACTTACAGTTTTTGCTTTATGATAGTACCCCTTCATAGGGCGGCTATCGCTGCTTCGTCAAAAATGACATTTCCCGAAGAACGCTGGCAAGAAACCAAACCCAAAGCGCAAGGTGTAGATTCGACAAAGCTTAAAGCCGCTGTATCATACCTTAAAGAGAACTCCGGCCCCGACGGTGTCAAGGAACTTGTCATTATCCGCAATGGCTGCATGATATGGAAAGGCACTGATATAGACAAGATGCATGGGGTGTGGTCGCTGACGAAATCGTTTACGAGCACCGTGCTGGGCCTGCTCATCGACGATGACAAGGCCACACTCGATACACTTGCAAAGGATTACATGCCGTCAATGGCGGAAGTCTATCCGGACGTCACGCTGCGGCATTTCACAACTATGACATCCGGATATTACGCCGTCGGCGATGATTCCAGCGGAAGCTACAAACACGGGCCGAGCCGCACTCCTTTCAAACCGGCTCCGAGACCGCTATTCAAACCGCCCGGCTCGCGATACGCCTACTGGGATTCGGCCATGAATCAGTTCGCCAATGTACTGACCCACATCGCCGATGAGACGATAGAGGCCCTGTTCAAAAAAAGAATTGCCGACCCAATCGGCATGGACAGGGCAAAATGGGACTGGGGCGATTTCGGAAAAATCGACGGCATCCTGGTTAATGGCGGCTCCGGAAACAGCAACAAACACATCCGTATTTCCGCACGTGAGCTGGCCCGATTCGGACATCTCTTTCTGAATCGAGGTAAATGGAAAAACAAACGGTTGATTAGTGCATCATGGGTCGATATCGCAGCAAAGACTCACGTGCCCGCATTGATACCATTGGAGCCTCTGAGCGGTGCAGACGGCCGTGGAGTGTACGGGTACAATTGGTGGGTCAACGGTATTAAATCCAACGGCAAGCGAAATTGGCCCGGCGCTCCGCTCGGCACGTATGCAGCCAGCGGCTATAACAACAACGACATGTTCGTTATCCCGAAGTGGAAGATGGTTATCGTTCGACTTGGCCTTGACCAAAGCAAGTTCAAAATCACCAACGCCATATACAGCACTTTCCTGGAAAAAGTAGGTGAGGCAATCACAGAGAAATAGCTCGAATATGCATAGGTAAAGGAGATGTTCGAAATGAGCGAAAATATTGAGAAAGCCGAAAGTGCGGGACGGGCAATTATTACCTTCTCACGCGGCTGGCAGACACTGGTCGCAACTCGCAGCCTCGGGCGGCGTGGCGTGGAAGTAATCACCGGCGATGAATACGCCATGACAGCGGCGTCTTTTTCGAAATACAGTATCGCGGAATTTCGCTATCCGAATCCAACGAAAGAGCCGGAGGCGTTCCTCGACACTTTGGAGAAAGTGGTTATTGAACATAAACCCGAAGATGAAGCAACGCCGTACGTCCTTATGCCTATTCACAAGGAGACTTACCTTATCGCGCGTCACCGGGAACGTTTTGAGCCGCATATTCGCGTTCCGGTGCCGCAGATCGAGCATATCGAAAAAGTGCACAACAAGGGAACTCTTGCGGCCTATGCGATGCAGCGAGGACTGCCGACCCCCAGGACGTGGATTCCGGAGAACTTCATGCACTTTGAGTCGATTGCTTCGGAGGTTAAGCTGCCGGCCTTTGTAAAATTGCGCGAAGCGGCATCCGGCGTCGGAATCCGAAAGGTCAAGACACTTGACGAACTCGTATCCACTTTTAAAGAGTTCGTGGAATATTTCAAACTCAAAGACAAAGACTATCCGATCATTCAACAAGCCGTCCCCGGAGACGATTACTGCGTGACCACACTTTTCGACCAAGGAAAGATGGCAGCATCGATGACGTATCGTGGGCTGCGCGCCTTCCCTGC
>CBDVBU010000299.1:0-5012 GCA_965372295.1 uncultured Phycisphaerae bacterium | reverse complement strand
GACCGTGCAGACAGCCTTCGGTCATCGTGGCGGGCGGGCGAGAATTTCAGTTTTGTAGATGCTTGTATTACGGATAGTTTGGGGTTTCGTTGTGTAAAAAATGCGCCACAAAACTAATACTACAGCACAATTAAATTGTACTGTGGTGTTAGGTGTTTTTTAGGAGAATAAGGATATGAACATTTACTTGAAGCTCAGCTTGTTGCTTATATTGAGCATTGGTGTGAACTGTTATGGTGAAGAAAAACTATCAATCAGGGCAGAGTGGAAAATGCCGCCGCACTGTTCGCCGTTTGCCCAGCCGAGAATTCAGGATTTGAAGGAGGAGTTACGTAAAACAAGATATCGACTTGTCATCGCCATCCACCCGAAGAATCCTGACGACTCAAAAGGAGAAACCCTTTCGCGAGATCTATACATTATCAATGCCGATGGGACAGAACTCAGGCAATTCACGAATACACCGCACAAGGACGAACATATACCTCGTACCTCTACAAACGGGAAGTTTTTCACTTACAACCAGGGCAAGTATCTTGTGGATGTAAAGACTCTGAAGACAAAGAAGATCGATGGAGGTTATGTCTGGACACCGGATAGTCAAAGAACCGTTCAGTGTGGCAACCAGGGTATTGTTTACACGGACATCCATACCGGCAAGAAAAGCTCACCCATCCCTGTTAAACGAAAGGTATGGCTTACTGATATGACATTTGACGGCAAATGGTTTATTTTTGAGATTCGCAACTATCTTGGCGAGAAGTACACGATAGATTTTATGTCGTCAAATGGAGGCGAAATACGAAAGATGCCAAATTATCCAAAACGTATGGGCGAGTGTCATCCTGCTTTTTCCCCGGACGGTAAGTGGATGTGCTGGAATGCCGGTGGGGGCATCGCTATTCGCAAGTTCAACCCAACCTTACCAGGTGGTACGGACGGCAGGATAATCAGTCCGCCCAACAATGCAAAGGTTATGGGCCAGGACCCTTGTGGCCGTTGGTCGCATTGCGGGCGATACATAGCGTATGTTAAGATACCTTCCAGTGGTAGCTGGAGAGTACACAGTCCTCTCTGTATTCTCCGTATTGCTGATGGTAAAACCATCACCATCAGTCCGCCAGAATGGGTTGGGCATCACTGGGATTACGATTGGATTGCTCCCGCTGAGAGTTTTGATCCCTGAAGAGAAAGAGAGCAATGACAAATGAGAAAGATACCTACGAAACTGATGGCGGGAATCTTGGCTTCATTCCTGATTTTCTTCGTCCTGTTTGGGATGTCGTGTGAGAAGGTCGATAACTCCAAAGCTAAAGCCAGGGCGCCAACGGTTGTAAAGACGAAGAGCGGGATAGAAATGGTTGCTATTCCAGGCGGTTGGTTCGAGATGGGAAGCCGGAAAGGCGGAGCCGACGAGGCACCCGTGCACAAAGTATGGGTTAGCTCTTTCTGGATGGACGTCTATGAAGTGACACAGGATCAGTTCAAGAAGTATCAACTGCCCGATCCTTCTCACTTCAAAAAACCGGACAATCCTTTAGAGCAGATCAACTGGACGGATGCAACGCTGTACTGTAATGAACGATCGCTCGCAGAGGGGCTTGAGCTTTGCTATGATGAAGAAACCTGGGACTGCAATTTTGCCGGCGGCGGATACAGACTGCCCACCGAGGCCGAATGGGAGTACGCCTGCCGGGCGGGAACAAGCACGGAATACAGCTTTAGCAACAATAAAGCGAAGCTGAGAACCTATGGCTGGTGCGTGGACAACTCGTCCGGAAAGACCCATCCCGGCGGACAAAAGAAACCCAATCCGTGGGGCCTTTACGACCTGCACGGGAACGTGGCGGAATGGTGCAATGATTTGTATGCCGGGAATTATTACAACCAAAGCTCCGAGAAGAACCCAAGGGGATCGAAAGAGGGAAAGGAAAGGGTCCTGCGGGGCGGGGCCTGGAAATCGAGCGCCGAGACGTGCCGGTCGGCGTATCGGTCGAGCGATCCATCCATCGACGATACCTGCCTGGCAAGTGACGCCATCGGATTCCGGTGTGTCAGAAATGCACCTGACAATATATCGAGTGAGCCAAAAATGAATAGTGAAAATCAATCGCAAAACACGGCTAAAACGGGACTGGTTTATGATGATATATACATCGAGCACGAAACCACCCCCGGCCATCCTGAAAGCCCGGAAAGACTTATCCGGATAATCAAGCAGCTTAAGGCCGGGGGACTCTATTCTCAACTGGTTGAACTAAAACCTGCGCCGGCCGACCGGCACTGGATAGAGACGGTTCATGCACCCGAGTACATCGACCGGGCCAGGAGTAGTTCTGAGAATGGCGCCGGTTATCTGGATTCGGGGGATGTTCCGATATCGATGAAATCCTATGAAGCTGCTGTAATGGCGGCGGGTGGGGTGCTCACAGCAATCGATGCTGTCATGCAGCAGAAAGTCACTAACGCCTTTTGCGCCGTCAGGCCGCCCGGCCACCATGCCCTTGAAAATAGAGCCATGGGATTCTGTATATTTAATAACGTAGCCATCGGCGCGCGGTACATTCAGGAGAAACACAACCTGCCGAAAATCCTAATCGTGGATTGGGACGTTCACCACGGCAACGGAACACAGGCGGCATTTTACGATGACCCTAACGTGCTGTACTTCAGCGTCCACCAGTACCCCTTCTATCCGGTGACCGGAAGCGAAGCGGAACAAGGCGTCGGAAAAGGCCTGCAAACCAACATTAATGTCCCGCTGCCGGCCGGTTCCGGAGACGACCGCTACGTGAAAGCGTTTGAGGAGAAACTGGTACCTGCGGCCTTTTTGTTTGCTCCTGACTTCGTTCTTGTCTCTGCGGGATTCGACGCACACGAGGACGATCTGCTCGGCGGCATGAGAGTCACCGACCGGGGATTTGCTAAACTGACGCAGATCGTTAAGGATATCGCCGAGAAGTGCTGTGCGGGCCGGCTCGTTTCCGTCCTTGAAGGTGGCTACGGTCTGGAAGGTCTTGCCGCCTCGGTCGAAGCACACATTCGCGTATTGATGCAATAGAAAGTCACGAGATGCTATTTCACACTTGGCCGTTCGCACTTTTCTTCCTGGTTGTCTACCCGGTCTATCTCGTCCTCAAAGGCACCAGGTTCAGGCTCCCGTGGCTCTTGGCCGCCTCCTATTTCTTCTACGCCTGCTTCAATCCTCTGTATCTGATTCTCATCGGCTATTCGACTCTGCTTGACTATACGGTGGTTACAAGAATGGCCAAAAGCTCGCGCAAAAAGATGTGGCTTTCTATCAGCATCGTCAACAATTTAGGGCTGCTGGGTTTCTTTAAATATGCCGGCTTTGTCACCGAGAACCTGAACGCTTTTTTGTCGTCATTGCACATCTCATACGCCATTCCCGAGCCGGGTTTTCTCTTGCCGATCGGAATATCGTTCTACGTCTTTCAGTCGATGAGTTATACCATAGATTATTATCGCGGCAACATGGAAAGGGAAAACAGCCTCATCGCATACGCGGCCTTTGTCTCGCTCTTTCCTCGGTTGCTGGCCGGGCCCATCGAGAGAGCTAAGAATCTTCTGCCGCAGTTGCACAAGGCGCCAAAAGTTTCAGCACAGGATGTTACGGATGGCCTGTCGCTCTTCATCGTGGGATTATTCAAGAAGGTCGCTCTGGCCGATTATCTTGCCCTTTACGTGGACAATATCTATGCCGCTCCCGAGCAGTATCAATCGCCCGCATTGATTCTGGCGACGTTTCTGTTTTGCTGGCAGATATATTTTGACTTCAGCGGCTATACCGACATGGCGCGGGGCGTGGCGCGGATGATGGGTTTCAATCTGATGCTTAATTTCAACAACCCGTATCTGGCAACCGGCCTGGGCGATTTCTGGGCGAGGTGGCACATCAGCCTTTCCTCATGGTTTAAGGACTACGTGTATATTCCGCTGGGAGGCAACCGCAAAGGCACTCTCGGCACATACAGAAACATGTTCCTGGTCATGGTCATTTCAGGATTATGGCATGGGGCGGCCTGGACTTTTATTATTTGGGGCGCGGTGCACGCTCTCGGCCGCTTTGTGACGCGGGAACTGGAAAGGACGCCGTTCTATAGGGAGAAGGTGCCGAAATTGGTCAAGCAACTGCTTGTCTTCGCCTTCGTCACGTTCGCGTGGATTTTCTTCCGGTCCGAAAGCATCGGAGACGCATGGGTAATCATTACAAGGATATTCAGCTCCGGGTGGGCAAATCCTTATTGTCCGGTTTGGGCTTTGATCCTGGTTCTTATTGTTTGGCTTTATCAGTTCGTGCATGAATCCAGGCTTAGATGGATCCTTGACCTGGCGCCAGTGCGCATCGGACTCGTGGTAGGGATGATTCTCTACTTAGCTGTTTTTGCTCCTTCAAGTGAACAAGGATTTATCTATTTGCAGTTCTGATCGATTGAATATGAAACTCAACGGCACAAAAAGAGACGAGATCACGAAAGAGGCGGACATGGTAAAGATTCCGTTTAGCTCGAATAATATACGATTATCAGGGCGCGAATGGATAATCGCTGCAATTGTCTGCTCGGCGTTACTTTGTCTTGGTCCGGCGCTCTGGGGACGGCTCGAAAAGTTCGATCCCGGCGTCGACTACCGGCTGCCGTACACGTTGGGCAACGACTACTGGCTGTACGGCCGTTATTGCCGATGGGCCTGCTCGAAGTACGAAACGCTCGTGGTCGGCGATTCGGTTATCTGGGGACATTATGTCTCCGGAGACGATACGCTCTCGCACTATCTCAATCAAAACGCGGGCCGGGACAGCTTCGCCAACCTGGGAGTGGACGGTTTTCATCCTGGGGCGCTGGGGGGACTTCTCAGGTACTACGGGCGGAATATCTCAGGCAAGAACGTGATTATACAATTTAATCCTTTATGGATGAGTTCGGCAAAGCACGACCTGCAGACCGAAAAGGAGTTCCATTTCAATCATCCGAAGCTGGTCCCGCAGTTTT
>CBDVBU010000298.1:0-5023 GCA_965372295.1 uncultured Phycisphaerae bacterium | reverse complement strand
CGGTGCCACCAATTGGCGATGTACGTGGTTTACGAAAGCCCGCTCCAAATGCTGGCCGACAGCCCTTCCAATTACCTCAGAGAACCCGAGTGCATGGAATTTCTCGCCAAGGTGCCGACAGTCTGGGACGAAACGAAGGTGCTGGATGCACGGGTCGCCGACTATGTGCTGGTCGCTCGCAAAAATGGCGACGAGTGGTACGTCGGAGCCATGACCGACTGGACGGGCCGAGAACTGACGGTTGATTTTTCATTCCTTGGGCCGGGCCAACACACCATCGACATTTATAAAGATGGAATCAATGCCGACCGGATCGGCAACGATTTCAAGAAAGAAGCCAAGAAAATCTCCGCACGAGATAAAATGAAAATCAAGCTGGCCCCCGGAGGCGGCTGGGCTGCGATAATCAAATAGCAGCAGTGTATCCAAAACTCGCCGCCGCAGATTGCTTTACTGTCCCGGCCAATGCCAATTCACAAGATCGTCGCTCCAGGCGATTGCCATACTGGCTGCCCCATGGGCGCGCTGAGCCTGCAAACCTTCTGCCGAGGAACTATGAAAGAACATGATGTACTTTCCGATAGTGCTTTCATGCGTCAAATCAATAACCGTTGCAGCCGTCAAACGCCCCTGTGCCCAGGGCCAGCCTTTCTGTCCGAGTTTCAGCAGTTGAACATCCGGTCCCCATGATTTGGGATCCTTCGACCGCTTGACGCCAATGCCGTCTTTCGGGGAATGGAACATGACGTATTCATCGCTCTGCCGGATGACCGTAACATTTTCCCCGGACGGGGCGTTGCCGGCATAAGTCCAGTTTTTCAGATCGTACGAATAAGACATGCTCACGCCCCTCTGCTTATAGAAACACCACCATTTACCCCTTTGTACGGCATCCTCAAGAAGATAGGGATCGATCATCCGGCCCATTTCAGCCCGGGGGACACCGCCGCCCTTTACCTTAAGCAGCTCGGATTTAGACCAATTCTTAAGGTCTTTGCTTCGCATGATCCAGATTCTGCTGTCGTTTGTGCCGAATACTTCCCGGTTGGGCGTCGGATATGTTTGCAGGCAGATAATCCATTCGCCCTCGAAGCGGATGATATTGCCCGGGCTACTGTAATTCAGATTACGGTTTCTTGGTGTCATGATCTCCGGGAACGTCCAGTGGATTAAATCATCGCTAACGCTGTAGGCAGTCATGTTGTAATACCCGCCGTCAGACGTGTTTTCGGATAATGTAAAGTAAAGATAAAACTTTCCGTCATGAAATACGACTGCGGGATCACGATAAGCATACTTGTGGTTGCCGTGGAAAATGATCGGAGAATTCAGTTTTGAAAAGTCGACCTTGTCTTGTCCATAACCAGTAAGGGCGCAAATTACGCAAGTAGCAAAGACGATCCATTTTACTCGTTTCACGATTCAACCTCCCTGCTTAGAAAATAACTCAAACAACTGCTACTGTTTTTCCGCCAGATAGAATATCAAGTGTGTTCGGAAAATTCAAAACATCTATTCACGGCACGAAGGTCCTCCAGCCGGAACGGACGCAAAAAATAAGCTTGAAATCAATCTTTCCCACTTTATCATAAGTTCTCGAAAACAAAGAAAAACTAAATTCTAAACTGGAACGAAATTATGATTCGAAAATATCTCTACGCAAGCCTTACTATCATGGTTATCTCTTGCCCGCTGTTCGGCGGCACCGACTTTTTCGTCTCGACTGGTGGAAGTAACACAAACCCCGGAACGCAGGCACAACCCTTTGCAACACTGCAGCGCGCCAGCAGCGCCGTCCGCGAGCTGAAAAAAAGCTCGAATTTACCCCAGGCAGGAGTAACCGTATGGATTGAGGCAGGTACATATTATGTGAACGAACCGTTGACGCTCTCAAACGAAGACTCGGGCAGTGAGAATGCTCCAATCGTCTACCGCGGGCAATCCGGGCAGGAGGTCCGCATAGTCGGCGGACGGCAAGCGAAGGGATTTCAGCCGGTAACGGATACTGAGATACTCAATCGGCTCGATGTATCCGTCCGGGAAAAAGTAGTCTGCACCGACCTCAAGGCGGCGGGAATCTCCGACTATGGGCAGGTGGCCGCCCAGGCAAACCGCCTGGAACTTTTCTTCCGGGGTGAACCCATGCAGCTTGCCCGCTGGCCAAACGAAGGTTTCCTGCGAATTGTCGAAGTAGTCGGAGAAACACCCAAAATCATCCACGGCATAAAGGGGACAAGCGAGGGGAAATTTACCTACTCGGACGACCGTCCCAAACGCTGGGTCGATGAACAGGAAATATGGCTTCACGGATACTGGTTTTGGGACTGGTCAGACTCTTTTGAGAAAGTCTCATCGATTGATACCGCGAAACGGGTAATTGCGACAGTCCCTCCCTACCACAACTATGGCTACCGCAAGGGACAGCGATACTACGCGCTCAACATACTTGCCGAGCTGGACCGGCCCGGCGAGTGGTACCTTGACCGGCAGAAAGGAATCCTCTATTTCCTGCCGCCGGCGCCCATAGATGAGGGCATCGCAGTTCTCTCGACGCTCCGGCACTTGTTTGTCCTTAAGGACTGCTCATGGGTGACTATTCGCAATCTCGTACTGGAAGCGACTCGATCTACGGCGGTAACGATTTCCGGCGGCACCGGAAACACAATCGCCGGCTGCACTATCCGAAATACCGGAAGCTGGGCGGTGAGCATTTCGGGCGGCAGCAACAATTCGATACTCGGCTGTGACATCTACCGAACCGCCGAAGGCGGCGTGTCTTTGAGCGGGGGCGAGCGCAAAAGCCTCATGCCCGCGGGACATCGCGCGGAGAACAATCACATACATCACTTCGGGCGCATTTACAGAACCTATCGCCCCGCCGTCTCCGTCAGCGGCGTCGGCAATCACGTCGCGCACAACGTCATTCACGATGGTCCCCACAATGCAATCCAGCTCGGCGGAAACGACCACACTATCGAGTTTAACGAAATACATCACGTCTGCTTCGAGACCGGCGACGTCGGGGCCTTTTATATGGGCCGCGACTGGACGGCGAGAGGAACAGTTATACGCCATAACTATTTTCACGACATCAAAGGTCCGGGCCTTCATGGCGCCATGGCCGTGTATCTGGACGATGCGGCAAGCGGAATATCCATCATCGGCAATATTTTCCACCGCGCGGGCCGGGCGGCGTTCATCGGCGGCGGCCGGGATAATCTCATCGAAAATAACATTTTCGTGGATTGCCCGGCCTCGGTTCACGTCGATGCTCGGGGAGTCGGCTGGATGAGGAACCACGTCGAGGCGGACGGCACGCTACCGCAGCGACTCCGGGCGATGCCGTACAAGCAGCCGCCCTGGAGCGAAAAATATCCACGCCTCGTCAACATCCTCAACGATTCGCCGGGGCAGCCAAAGGGCAACATTGTCCGGCGTAATATCTCCTTCGGCGGAAAATGGCTCAACGTCGAAAGCAAAGCTATGCCGCTCATCAAATTCGAGGACAACCTTGTGGATACGGATCCACATTTTGTGGACCCCGAGCGACTGGACTTTCGGCTGCGGCCCGATTCGCCCGCCTTCGCCCTAGGATTTCAAAGAATCCCCGTAGAGAAAATTGGCCTGTACCGCGACCAGTATCGTAAAAGCGGAATCGGCCTGAACAAATCTGATAAACTTCGGCCCGAAGCCGATGTCACCGGGACATTTTCCATAGTCGCCGTCGACCCTGAAACAGGTGTATGCGGTGCGGCGGTGGCAAGCAAGTATCCCGCCGTGGGTAAAGTCGTCCCGTACGCGCGCCCCGGCGTCGGAGCGTTCTGCACGCAGCATTGGCACAATCCCGACTGGGGAGAAGCTGCACTTGATATGCTCGCCAAAGGTGACCTGCCCGAGCAGGTCCTGGCCGAGCTGCTGCGTGATGACGCCCAGCGTGACAAGCGTCAACTGGCCATCATCGACATGTCGGGCCGAGCGGCAAACCGCAACCCGGCCAATGCCGATCCTTCGGGCACATGGTGGGGAGCCGTATCGGGCAAATACTACGCGTGCCAAGGCAACACGCTCGTCGGCCAAGAGGTGGTCTTCGCTATGGCAAGGGCATACGAAGAGACAAAAGGCAGCCTGGCGGACCGTTTGATGGCCGCCTTGATAGCGGGCGATTGTGCCGGCGGAGACCATCGGGGCCGCCTGGCCGCCGGAATCCGCGTCGCAAAGGAAGGCGTCGATGGCTACTGGCTCGAACTGTATGTCGACAAGAGCGACGACGCCGTAATCGATCTTGCCAAAAAATACGCCGCCCTGGGCCACGAGGCCAAAGGCGCCTGGCGTGGCGGCAAGCTGCCGTTCGACAATCCCCGTGCCGGCAGAACTAAACCAACAACTAAAGCCGAACAGTAAATGAAAATAGCCAGTTATAATGTAAATTCTTTGCGTGTACGTTTGCCCATAATCCTTAAATGGCTCGCCGACCATCAGGTTGATGTCCTCTGTGTTCAGGAAACCAAAGTACAGGATGTCGATTTCCCCGCCGAGGCGTTCGACGATATCGGCTATCATTACGTTTTCAAAGGTCAGAAAAGCTACAACGGCGTCGCCATAGTCAGCAGGCATCGGATCGAGCAAACAGAATACGGCCTCCACGATGAGCCGAGGGACGAGCCTCGCCTTATCAAAGCTGCAATCAACGGCATCGCCATAGTCAACACCTACGTCCCGCAGGGCTATTTACCCGAATCTGTAAAGTTCCAGTACAAACTAAACTGGTTCGGCCGTCTGCTCGAATATTTCCAGCGGAATTTTAGTCCCGAAGACGCCGTCCTTTGGGTTGGTGACCTGAACATCGCCCCGAAGCCCATCGATGTATACGACCCGAAAACGCTGCTGGGGCACGTATGTTTCCACCCCGAAGTGCACAAGGCCCTGAACGAAGTTATGGCCTGGGGCTTCGTCGATGTATTTCGAGAACACTGCAACAAATCCGGCGAATATACGTTCTGGGATTATCGAATGAGAAACACAT
>CBDVBU010000297.1:0-5065 GCA_965372295.1 uncultured Phycisphaerae bacterium | reverse complement strand
CCTGCAGTTAAACCACCAGTCTTTGTACCTGATTGTCACGCCGTCCAGGTGGTCGATTTGCCCGTCGCGGTATCTTCTTGTCAGCTCGTCCATTTTAGCTTGCTTGTTTTCAACCGTGAAGTTCATCTCGCCGCTGCTGTGGTATCTTCGCAGCGGACTGATTAGCTCGCTTATCGGGACGTTTGCTTCGCTGACAATGTTTATTACGTGCACCAGGGTAATCATACCCGAGTCGGCATAGAAATTGTCGCGATAATAGAAATGCCCCGAAAGTTCTCCGCCGAATACCGAGTGCGAATCCCGCATGGCTTTCTTCATATAAGAGTGTCCCACTCTTTCTCTGCGCGGCGTGCCGCCGTGCTTGATGATTTCCTCGGCGACGACTCTGCTGCTGCGCAAATCGTAAACAACCGTCGATTTCGGCTTTTTCTCTATGAAATAAGGCACCATCAAAGCGGTCATCAGATCGCAGCCGATAGTATCGCCTTTCTCGTCAACCATCATCAGCCTGTCGGCGTCACCGTCGAAGCATACGCCAAAATCACACTTTTTCTCCTTAACTATCTCTTTCAGTTCGGCCAGATTACTATCGACCAGGGGATTCGGCTCGTGTTTGAATGTGCCGTCGTGCTTGAAGTTAAGCTCGATAATTTGTACCGGCAGCTTGCCGAAAAGCGCCGGCACCATCTTGCCCGCCATTCCGTTGGAAGCATCGACGGCGATCTTCATCTTCTTTACATTCGGCCTGAGAAATTTTAGTACATGCTTTTTGTATTCAGCGGTCACATCACAACTCTCGACTGAGCCGGTAACCTTGCCCTTGGTATGCAGCAGAGCCATTGCGATATGTTCTATATCTTTCAGGCCGGTGTCACCGCCGATCGGCTTGGCGTCCAGGCCGGATATCTTGAATCCGTTATAGTTGGCCGGATTGTGGGAAGCAGTAACCTGAACGCCGCCGCACGTGCCAAAATGATTGATTGCGAAATACATCTGGGGCGTATCAATCATTCCGATATCGATCACATTTGCGCCTGTGGAGTTCATTCCTTCGATAAGAGCGTTGGCCACCGCTTCGCTATGTGTTCTCATGTCACGGCCTACGCACAGCGACTGAGAAGCAGCCTGGCCACGTTCATAACCGCGAAGAAGCGATCTCAAAAATCGGGCCGTAGCGCAGCCTATTTTCCACGCACCCTCTTCGTTAAGCTGGTCCGGATAAATACCTCTTATGTCGTAAGCCTTAAAAATACTTGGATCCATTCGTTATACTCCATTGATTGTGCGGGGATAAATTTTCGCCCGCTTGACAATATACGGTCTTTACAAATCGTCCAATATGATACCAGATCACGTCAAGAATGCCAGCAAAAACGGATGAAAGGCGGGATATTATTAAACGGCGATGAGAACGGCAACAATCGCAATTTTTCCTGCTTTATTCATTTCAATTACCTTTCTTGATTTTTGATTTTGCCTACCTGCAAAAAAAACTCAAGCCCTAAGTAAGCATTTGCTTAATTTCATCCGGCGACGGTACTTTGCCGACAACCTTCACTTCACCGTCCACGACCAGGGCGGGCGTCATCATCACGCCGAATTTCATCATCTCGTTTATATCCGTCACCTTCTCGATCTCATATTCGATTTCCAGCTCTTTGACTGCCGCCTTTGCGTTTTCGGTCAGTTTCTTACATTTGGGGCAATCCGTGCCGAGAATTTGTATTTTTTTCATTTTTCAATCTCCTATTTTATCGTGGTCGCAGAATCTTTCGTCGGCGATTCCCTGATTGTCCGGCACATTGTCAATCCAGCCATTGCTTTTGACTTGATAACAGTCGAATTTGGAGACATACGGTTTGATGTCAAGTAGCGGAGTGCCGTCCAGAATGTCAAGCTCGGAGACGCGAATGTTGCCGGCTTCTATTGACAACAGGCGGACCGATGATAGTCCGATTGGATTGGGCCGGGCAGGAGCTCGCGTTGCAAACAGCCCCCTTTGGGTATTATCAAGAAAAGGCTTTACGATAAGCCTTGGGGCGCAGGCCTTATGAAACCAGCACAAAAGCCATATTCTCTCGAAGCCTTCGAGGTCTTTAAGGCCCTGTCTATAAGGCTCATAGATTTCTACGATGCCTTCACTGTCTTTGGCAAAAACCGGCTGAATCGGCGCCCCATCAGCCTGAGTCAGTGAGGAATGGACGACGCCGATAGGGCTAATCTTCATCAATATATCATATTCTGTGTTCATTTGATTTCGCTTGCTCCTCTAAACCAGGTTTGAGTTTTAAGGCATATTCGCACCAGCATCAGCATAACAGGCACCTCGATCAGCACGCCGACAACTGTTGCCAGGGCGGCGCCGGAGGACAAACCAAAGAGCATCGTCGAGGTGGCAATGGCGACCTCAAAGTGATTCGACGCTCCTATCATCGCGGATGGTGCCGCATCACGGTATTGGAGTTTCAGAATTCTGGCCAGACCGTAGCCGAGCCAGAAGATAAGATTCGTCTGAATGAACAGCGGAATTGCGATCCAGAGTATGGTCAGGGGATTATCGAGAATTACTTCGCCCTTGAATGAAAACAGCAGGATAAGTGTCACGAGCAATGCGATGATTGTAACGGGCGTGAGAATGTGCAGGAATTTCTCCTTGAACCAGCGCTGCCCTTTAGTTGCAATTATCCACTTTCGCGAGAAGTATCCGGCCACAAGGGGCAGGGCGACGTAGATTGAGATTGACAGTAAGAGTGCCTGCCATGGGACTGGCAGCTTGCCGACGCCGAGTAAAAAGCCGCCGAGAAGCCCGTAAAGAAACAGCATCGTCAGAGAGTTTATTGCCACCATCACCAGCGTATGTCCATCGTTGCCCTTGGCAAGATGTCCCCAGACAAGAACCATAGCAGTGCAGGGGGCTATACCGAGGAGGATGCAGCCGGCTAAGTAACTTCTCCAAAGTGGAACCTGGAGCATCTTAATACCGCCGGCTTCAATAACCGTTCCGGCTCCGTAGGTCGCGCCGACGGGCAAATCCAGACCGAACGGCATCTTTACCAGGTCAACCGCATCCGGGCCGATAAAGCCGTAAAACAAAGTGCCGAGAAAGAACAGCGATATAGCATACATCGTGAACGGCTTGACCGCCCAATTAACGAAGAGAGTCAAACCCACCGGCTTGATGCTTTTACCCGCTTTGAGCACCTCGGAAAAATCGATCTTCACCATGATTGGGTACATCATGAAGAACAGGCAGATCGCAATCGGGATAGACACAACTGGCGCTTTGTTGACATAAATCGCCAGGCCGTCGAGATAGGTGGCCACGCCGGGCGCCATCTTGCCCAGAGTAATCCCGCCGACAATACACAATGCGACCCAAATGGTCAGATACTTTTCAAATATATTCAGGCCTTTGCCCTGATTTTGAGATGAGTTGCTGTTTTCCATGTTTGACCAATTAAATCTGAAATCCGTTATTTTAATTCTTTAAGTAATTCGTCTATTTGTCCGGCAGCGCCCTTTCGGACCATCTTGCCGATGTCTATCGCCTGCCGAATATCCTCTTCATTGATTTTCATTTCACGGGTTTTGGCCGTATGGTATTTCACACAAGGATGACAATTTGCAGAGACAGATGCACCAACGGCGATAAGCTCTTTAATACGCTCGTCAAGCATATTCGGTTTTCCTTAAGTGATTACTGTATATCGATTGTTTTTACTGATGTCTTTATGCACCGGCCGTCCCGGATTTCGTGGAATTCACCATTAACGCCAGCTCAGCTACCCTGCGTCCCAGATTTCGGGCCGTCTTGAGGCCGAACGTGTCCGCTTCGATGCCGCCTTCGCCGCCGCTGACAAGGGTAGCGCCGAAATGGGCAGTGTCCTTGCCATCGCTGACGCAGATCATATCATGGCAAAGCAGAACCGTCCGGACTCCTTGCAGTGTGATTTCCTGCCCACCATTTCGCATGCTTCCGACTGCCAGCGCGCCGCCGACGCGGTTGCGGAAAATCCAATTATTAAAGCGAAACATGCCGCAGCGGTCGAGGAATGCCTTGCATTGAGCGGTCATCATCCCGAAGTAGACCGGCGTGCCGATAATCATCCCGGCGACGTTTTTGTCCGCCAGGGCCGGAATCAACTGGGCGAAATCATCTTCAATACTGCATTTGAGTCCTTTCTTGCATTCCATACAGGCATTGCACGGCCGAATGTCCAAGCCTCCCAGTTCGATCAATTGAGTCTCAATCTGTGTACTCAATTCCTCAGCGGCTTTCAGGCATGTCTCCAGGGCCTTGCAGGTCGTTTTACCCTTGCGGGGGCTACAATTTATGCCGAGAATCTTCACCTTCCCCGAACTCTGTCCTCTTGCGGACGATGCCCCGGCTGAAATGACACCCGCTCCGGCGGCGATCCCCGTCGTCAGAAATCCTCTACGATCCATAATAATTTCTCCTTCATAATATTCTTATTTCGCAACAGAATTTACCGGACATTATCTCCGACTTTTCAATACGTTCGGCATTATCCCCAAAACGCGCCAAAAAGTGTTCCTGTAATAGTCGCCATTACGATGACCAGTGCTACGAATACGGCAGTCTTCTGTGTCCCCATTACCGAACGGATAACGAGCATATTCGGCAGACTCAGGGCGGGGCCTGCCAGCAGCAGTGCCAGTGCCGGTCCTTTACCCATCCCGGCACCGATCAGGCCCTGCAGAATGGGAACCTCCGTTAAGGTTGCAAAATACATGAAGGCTCCGGCAACAGAAGCAAAAAGATTCGCCCGGATCGAATTACCACCAACCGCCCGATTAATCCACTCGTTTGGGATAATGCCTTCCCGACCCGGCCTTCCCAAAAAGATGCCGGCTATAAGCACACCGAAAAGCAGTAACGGCAAAATCTGCTTGGCGAACTCCCAGGAAGCCCCGAACCACTCGAATATCTCGTTTTTTGTAAACCACATGTATAGCATCACGCCAAATGCTGCCAGGAATACAAAGACTAAAATCCATTTGCTGCGAAAAATCTTTTCATAAAGATTCTTTTTCGGCACATCCT
>CBDVBU010000296.1:0-5078 GCA_965372295.1 uncultured Phycisphaerae bacterium | reverse complement strand
ACTGGGATGTACGAAAACGGGCTGCATAGCCCTGCCAGAAAATCTGGTCGCACCCCAAGGAGCTAACGTGCCTTTACGGGATTGCTCAGATAGCCGGACAGCCAGGTATATCGCTGGAAGAAACTATCCAAGGCATTGTTGAACTTCTTCCTCCTGCCTGGCAATATCCCGAGATTACTTTCGCGAGAATAATCTTGGATGGAATTTCCTACACGACCCAGAGCTTCCGTGAATGTCGCCAGAAGCAGACGGGCGAGATTATTGTGGGAGGTGTGCCAAGAGGTGTTGTTGAGCTGGTTTATGCAGAGGAAAAGCCCGTTCTTGATGAAGGTCCATTTCTCAAGGAAGAACGCAACCTAATTGACGCTGTAGCCAGACAGGTAGCGTTAGTTATCGAACGAAGACAGGCAGAGGAAGATAAACTGAAGCTACATAGTCAGCTTCTGCATGCCGATCGGCTGGCGACAGTTGGGATGCTCGCCGCAGGAGTGGCTCATGAACTAAATGAACCGCTGGGAAATATTCTCGGATTTGCGCAGTTGGCAAAAAAGTGTCCGGGGCTTCCGGATTCAGCCGAGCATGACATTGGAAAAATCGAAACAGCTTCTTTGCACGCACGAGAGATTATCCAGAAACTTCTGGTTTTTGCACGACAAGCTCCATCTCACAAAACGCACGTCAATCTCAACCAGGTAGTGCAAGATGGGCTTTATTTTTTCGAAGCTCGATGTGCCAAGGAAGGTATAGAACTTATTCGTTTGCTTTCGCCGGACCTGCCTGAAATTACAGCCGATCCGGGGCAATTGAACCAGCTTCTGGTTAATTTGGTTGTAAATGCCTTGCAGTCAATGCCGGGAACAGGCAAGATCACCGTTCAGACACGATTTGCCGATCATAACGTTTATCTGATTGTGGAAGATACGGGCACTGGTATGAGCAAGGAGATTCTTGATAAAATATTTATTCCGTTCTTCACAACAAAAGATGTTGGTCATGGAACGGGTTTGGGTTTGATTGGGTTTGTTTTTTCTACGCCTGAAGGCGGTTTCATTTCTATATACCTTTGTGTAATAGATATTTACGTTCATTTTGGCCTTATGTAAATTGGGTTTGTTTTGCATAAAAAGTAGTCAAAACTTCATAGGTTTTTCCTTTTCCGCTGATTTCTGCCTGATGAGCTCCGCCAGAAGACAGCGGATCTTCGCTTTGCTGCGACTTCGATATTGATTCTCCGCTGTATGATATACGATATCATAATTTCGTACGTATTATATATAGTGGGACGTTGGCTGTCAAGTAAATTCTTGATAAATCTCCGAGACTCGGCACTGTGTTCTGGATTATTCCTTACCCACCATGTAAACACTTTATGGCAAAGGCTTTATCGTTTTCATCAAAAAAATGTTGAAATTTTCTTGCAATTGATGAATAATTATTCATAATATGAGTATATAGTCAATACATGAGGCAGTGCTCAATGATCCATAGTGGTAGGGTATTCAGATGGCTAAGAAACAGTTATCACGCAAGGAGCGAGAGCGGCTGCGGCACAGGCAGGAAATCCTGGAGACAGCATTGAAGCTGTTCTCGGAGAGGGGTTTTCACATCGTGTCCATGCAGCAGATAGCCGAGGCGTCGGAATTTGCTGTTGGTTCCTTGTACAACTTCTTTAAGAGCAAGGAAGCCTTGTTTGAGGAGCTAACAGAGAGTCATAGCGAGAGGATCATAGGAGAACTTGTGGCGGTCTTGGGCGGCCCGGGCAATGAAGTGAAGCGTTTGACCAAATTCATTCGGTCTCTGCCCAAGCTAATGGAAGAGCACGCCGAGTTCATCAGATTGTATGTGTCAGAACTTGGGACGAGAAGTGCAATGTTATCAAAAGACCGGGACAAGGACAAATTCGATGACGTACTGAATTCCAAGTTGGAGCAACTCCTGGAAGCCGGAATACGTAAAAGAATTTTTCGTCAAGTGGACCCCACTATCACAGCGAAGTCCATTAGTTCGATCATGGAAACATTGGCTTTTGAAATCGCCGGCAAATTTGACAAGGCTATAGCGAAGGACATGTTCGACAAGGTCGAGCAACTGTTTCTCGACGGATTGCTGCTTTCGAGGGGGCAATTTTAAGATGGCTGGAAGGATGATCACGTCGTTGTTTCTCGTATTGCTGGGGCTTGCAGGCTGCAACAGCTTTGATGGCCAGAGGATTCGGCAGGAGCACGCCGAGACTTATCCGAAGCGGATTGCGGAAACAACAGAAGATGTGCTTGCTGAATATCAAAAACTGGATCTGTACGACTGCATACAGATTGCGTTGGAAAATAATCTTCCAGTTAAGAGTGCAGAGATACAACAGCGAGTTGCAAAGCTGGAGAAAAAGGTTTCGTTTTCCAACTTTCTACCTGCGGTCAGCCTGAGCTACCAGAAAGTATGGTGGGATCCTATGCCCAAAGTTCGATTTGGCGGAACGGGCATTCCGTTGCATGATAAGGACGTACGTGAGATAACATGGAACATCCAGATGTCAATCTTTAATCCTGCCACGTGGTTTTTGTATTCAATGCACAGTCGAGGGTACGAGATTGCGGAACTGGTAACTGACTATACACGCCAGGCGATTGCGTTACAGATTACAGCCCAGTATTTTCAGTGCCTTTCTTTGGAACAGATGCTGAAGGCTCTTGAGAGCCAGGTTTCTGCGGCCGAAGCGGTGGGAAAGGAACTGACGGCTTATCAGCAGGAGGGATTGATCGCTGCCTGGCAGGCAAATCAAGGTGGTGTCCTTATGCTCGCCCGCCAGACGGAGTTGCGTCAAATCCAGAAATTCCTGGGGCAAGCCAAATCTGAGTTGTTGGCAAACATGGGCTTGGATCCTTTAAGCAATATCACCCTTGAATTGCAGATGCCTCTTGAGACGCCCGAAGGGACTTTAGATGAGTTAATCACTGAATCGCTTTTACAACACCCGAATCTGGCGATTGCGGATAGGCAAATCGCCATCGAAAAGGAAAAGGTCAAGTTTGCGATCAGCAACTTTCTACCTCGGTTGGTAGGATTTGCTAATCGGGTTGATACTTCAGATTCCTATCAGGTCTTTACCAATTATTGGATGGCAGGACTCAATAGTACGATTATGGTATTCAACGGTTTTGCGAATTTAGACCAATACGAAGCAGCTAAGGAGCGGCAAAAGAATGCCTTTATCCAGCGCGAGCAGGCGACATTGACTTTGATGCTGCAAGTTATCAGGGCTTCGGACCAGGTTCAAACGGCTGAGGACCAAATGAAACTTGCAAAGGCGTTTAATGATGTGGCAGCCGAGCACTTAAGCGAGGTGATACAAAAATACGAGCAGGGACTGGTTCAGGCCAGCGACATGCTTACGATGATTGCTGAGGCTGACAAGGCACAAATTCAGTACTTACAAGCGCAATTACAATATCAGACGAGCATTGCGGTTTTAATCAACGTAATGGGAAAGACACAAACCAGTTTTGAGGAGTCAGCCGATGGAGCAAAATAAATCCATTGAGAAGAATTTGAAAATGTCGAGAAGATTAAAATGGTCCGTCATTGGATTTGTAACATTTGGCTTATTGATAGTAGGTGTCTGGCTTACGCAGTCGAAGAAAGATAACCCGGCCTTAGGAGAAAATGTCTACAAACGCTCACAAAGCGTATCGGTCACTGTTAGCCGACCGGTCCGCCGAAACTTTGAGAATGTGATTGTGACTCAGGGAAATGTGGAAGCGAAAAACGTGGCCATGGTCTCGCCGAGGATTTCCGGAACGCTTGAAAAGATTTTTGTAGATGAGGGAGACAGTGTTATTGCCGGTGAGACAAAGTTATTTCAAACGGATTCTGTTAAATTGGAGCAGAATGTTACCATCAGAAAACGTGACCTGGCAGTAGCCCACTGTGCCCAGCAACAGGCCCAGGCCTATCTGGAAAAGGTCTCGGCGGACTTTAACAAAGCCGATCTGGATTTTAAACGTTTTGAACGGCTTTTAGAAAAAGGAGCAACCACCCAGGATATGTTTGAACAACAACAATCGAATTACAAGCAGGTCGCTGCTTCCAAAAAGGTAGCTCAGGCTCAGGTAGAATTGGCTGCCGAGCAGGTGTGCCAAGCCGAGGCGGTTCTGGCTATCGCCAAAAAATATCTGGCAGATACAACCATCGTCGCGCCGATCAGCGGTAAAGTGAGTATGCGTATGGCTGAGCCGGGTGAAATGGGGGAGTCGGGACAGCCGGTGCTGCGTATCGAAGATACGACTCTGATAGAAGTAAGTGCATTCTTGCCGGCGGCCGATTATCCAAGTGTAACGGTTGGCCAGACCCCGATTAAGGTAAGGGTATCCGGGATTGACCTGGGGCTCCAGACGGTATCATATAAAAGCCCCACTATCCAACCAAAGCTGCGTACCTTTGAAATAAAATGTTTGTTGGAAAAACCTCCCGACGGAGTTGCTCCGGGAGCTATGGCTGACATAGCCGTGGTCCTAATGAGTCGTGAGGGACTGGGAGTTCCAGTCGCTGCGATCCAGCAGCGAGGCGGCAAATCCGTGATTTTTGTGATCGATGGAAATGTCGCTCGTCGAAAAGAGATTCAGGTGGGACTTCAAAATGAGGGTTGGATCGAAATACTGGATGGCGACGTGAACGAAGCGGCATCAGTGGTGACTATGGGCCAATATATGCTCGACGATGGTACCGAAGTATCAATACAGAAGGAGGCTAAGTAATGTTCTTATCCAATGCCTCCATCCGCAGGCCGATTGCCATGAGTTGCCTGATTATTGGCCTGGCACTGCTTGGCTTCAACGCCTATCGCAAGATGGGCCTTGAACTGATGCCGAGGATGGATCTACCCTTTATCACTATTGTTACCATCTATCCCGGAGCAAGCCCCGAGCAGATTGAGACGGACATCGCAAAACGCATTGAAGACCAGGTGGTTACGATTGATGGCCTCAAACATGTCAGTTCATCCTGTATGGAAAACGTCTGTCAAACGCTACTTGAGTTTAACTTAGGTGTAAACGTAGATATAGCCGCCACAGACGTGCGTGAGA
>CBDVBU010000295.1:0-5102 GCA_965372295.1 uncultured Phycisphaerae bacterium | reverse complement strand
ATGGCGCCTTTGGCTAATTGCATCTGGCGGATGTCTTTTTGGGACAGGAAGACCGGACTGCTGGCAACTCCGGCGAGGCGGAAGGCAGGCTGGCCGTCTTGTTCGATGATTCGGGCGAAAATGGCTGGCGGAAGTTTGTGCTCCAGCGTCTTCGGCTCGGCGAATCGTCCGGTCCCGTTAATGACGCCCAAATCCAGCATTACGGTGACGGCGTCTATCAGGCCCGAACCGCAAATCGAGTGGGGCGGGACGTTTCCGATTACATCCAGATCGATGTCGTCTTCGTTTATCACGACAGCCTCGATTGCACCATCGCAAGCTCTGCCGCCGCAGGTTATGCGTGCTCCTTCGAGGGCCGGACCGGCGGCGCAGCTTGCAGCGTATAGTTTGTCTTTTGTGCCGAGAACAATCTCGCCGTTCGTGCCGATATCGACTATGAGCATCATTTCATCGGCCGAATCTATATCAACCGCAAGGGCCACGGCGGTAGTATCGGCCCCTACGAAGCCGGCTATATTCTCAACAGTATAGATATTGCCGGCGGGATTTATCTGCAGACCCAGCTCGCCGGGAGGAACATTGTGAGCATCGAGCGAATAGGCCTCGTAAGGCGCCTGGCCAAGCTGGATTATGGGCAGTTTGAGGAAAATGTGGCTCATCGTCGTATTGCCGGCGACGCACATTTCGTAGATGCCGTTTGTCTCGACGGCGGCTTTTGTGCAGAGCCTGGCGGTCAGGTCGTTTATGCAATCGATTACGGCTTCATGCAACTCGGCGAATTCTTTGCCGGTTTGAGCGTATGCGATTCTACTGATAACATCGTCGCCGAAGCGCGTTTGGGGATTGAGAGCGGCTTCGGTAGCCAGGCATTCACCGCCGGACATATCGATGAGCCTGGCGACAACGGTGGTTGTGCCGAGATCGACTGCAAGGCCGAATATCGGGGCGGCCGAACCTTCCCGCAAATACTTTTTATAGATGTCGGGCTGAATCCGGGACCCGGCGTCGATACCTTCGGTGAGAATCCGCTGCTCGAAGAATCTGGAGCCGGCGGGGATTGTGACCGTAAGATCGCTATCGATTTTATACTGGCAGGCGAGGACCTCCCGGGCGTCCGGTTCAAGATAGACGAGGCATTTTTTGCAAGTTCCCTTACCGCCGCAAACTGTGTTCAGAATGATTCCGGCCTGTCCTGCGGCCTCGATAAGTGTCGCGCCTGAATGAATGAGGATTTGCTCGCCATCGGGCTTGAAAGTAATACTGAAATGCTTCATTTACCGTGCTGCGTATTGATTTTATGCGTAAATATGCTTATGCGCAAATAGGGCCGCTTATTTACGCATTAACTCAATCACCGATAAAAAATCTATTGGTGGTTAGCTTATTTTGTGCCTAATTTTCCAGCGGGCGCGTCTTTTTTTGCTGCCCACTTTGCGTCTGCGTCTCGGTTTTGCCATTCATTTCTCCACAAACAGTTAAAATCTTTATCGTAAAGGACTTTTAAGCCTTTAGAATATATGGTATTATAATACTATTGGCAAGTAAAATAAAATTTCAAAAGTCAGGGCAAAAAAATCCGCAGTTCAAAAATTAATGAGTTTTGCGGCACGCTATTATCCGTGATCTTGCCGGAGACGGCGGTTTTTTGTCGATTCAGATTGAGGTGACAAAATGATTCAGTGCAAAGATTGTGAGTTTTGTGAGATCGGTCAGGACGGCAGTAGAAGCTTCAAATGCGATCCGTTTCTTAATATTAAGGAGCCGGAGTGCATCGCCAAATGGCAGCTAATCCGCCTGGATATGCTCGTAGCCAGCTATCAGGGAATGACCAAGTGGTACGGGAAATTAGCACCGCTTCAAGATAAAATTATCCGCTACATGCAGCGAGAAATCAACGAGCTTGACGAAACGGAGAACTGGAAACTCGACGTTGATGAAGATGAGGAAGAAGAAACCTTATAATCCCCCTGGAAGCTGGAAGGATCTGAAGGGGGACCTGCAGTACTTTTGTTGCCGAAAAGACCTATAACTGAGCAGATATCAATGTGCTGGCCCACAGTTTCCCATTTAGTACATAATTAAATGGCACACATTTGGGCGCCACGAATGTTATCCAAAAACTCGTTTTTTTTGGGATTTTTGCAATAAATCAGTCGCTTGTACCGTCTCTAATTATGTGAAAAACGCTTGAATATGACAAAAAGCAATGACTTAGCCCGGATAATAACTGGCTGCCAAGACGGCGATGCTAAGTGCTTCGCTCAGATTGTTGACATGTATGCAAGCCGGTGTTATGGTTATTTTTACCGATTGACGGGCAATAACGACATCAGTGATGAACTGCTAAGCGAGCTATTTGTTAAGTTAGTGGAGAAAATCGGTTCGTACAAGGGAGGATCTTTTGAAAGCTGGTTGTTTAAGGTTGCATCTAACATTTTTCACGACCATTTACGTAGTAAGCAGAGACGAAAAAAATTGATCGAGGTCCAAATAACAGAATTTGAGTCCGGAACAATAGAACCCAAACAGTCCGACGGTGAGTTGGCTGACAAACTGCAAGTTCAGCTCGGAAGGCTGGACGAAGATACAAGAGAACTGATAATGTTGCGTTTTTATTCGCAGTTGAGCTTCAAAGAAATAGCGCAGATACGGTCCGAGCCGATGGGCACAACCCTGGCAAAGACGCACCGTGCGCTAAAGAAACTGCGACAATATATGGAGGGCTAAATATTATGGACGATCGAAATCAAGAGAATTTAAGAGAGCTTTTCGAGAAATTCTTCGACGCCGAACAGGCTGAGGGCTGCGTTGAGGATATTCAAAAGGCCGAACAAATCTTTCGCGAGCTTCCTGCGCCCGAGCCGGATGATATGCTCATAGCCAATATCAAGGCTGAAATAGCCATGCGCTTGCCAGCCGCAAGAGCACACCGCGTCAGGCGAATAATCTACGAAGTAGTAGGCGCCGCCGCAGCAATCCTTGTCGTCGCCGCGTTAAGTCTGCAATTATTTGAAAAAGACGTTCCCCAAAATGGAGAATTTGTTTATGCCTCACTTATACCGACGGCAATTTGGGAAAGCGACGATATTGCCGCTGACGATGAGGATCTGGCAGCTTTTACCGCTCAAATCGAGCAGATTGAGGATGAGGTGCTGGCCTTGCAATCGGGCGAAGAGGCCGGCAACGGCGACAGCACCTTAGTAGAGTTAGAGATGGAACTAATAGAAATCAATAGCGATTTCTGGAAGGGGTAAGACAGATGGAGAAAAGTCGCGCAATTATTTTTATTTTCGCAATGACGGCAGTACTTGCCATAAGCACCCAGCCCTGCGCCGGGAACCAGAAAGATGAGGACAGCATCTGGACCGAAGATGAGGGCAGAGGGCCGGGACCGGAACGAGGACCGAGACGGGGACCGGGGCGCAGAAGGTTCGAGCTTACGGATGAGGAAGTCGATCGTATTCTAAAGGATTTGAAAGAGCGTTCTCCCGAAAAGGCAGAGGAACTTGCAGAGCTGCGAAAAAAGGACACCGATAAGTTCAGAGATGAGCTTAGAAGGCATGCCTCCGAGGAGTTTCGCAAAGTCGCGAGAGAACGCTGGGAAAAGTGGCTTCAAGAAAGACGAGCTGCTTTCCTCGAATGGCTTGGCAAGAATGTGCCCGATGAAGCAGAAGAATTGGCTAAATTTAAGGAGAGAAGCCCCGATCATTACGGCGAGAAATACGATCTGGTCTGGAGGAAATACGGCCGGATCTACGAGGAGAGCAGGTGGAGTTCCGAATTAGCGCAAGTTCGTATCGATGATTTACGGCTGCAAAAAAGACGTGACCAATTACTCGGCAAAATCAATGCCGCCAAAAGCCAGAAGGAAAAGAAAAAGCTAACCACAGAGCTTCAAGAGGTGGTAGGGCTCCGGTATGACCTGATTGTCAGACGGAAACAAATCGTATACGAATGGCTGCTTAAACGGCTTGAGGAGCTACAAAATAAAATCAAGGAAAGCAGAGCCGAAATCCGAAAAGCTCAGGATAGCAAAGTCAAGGAAGACAATATCAAGAATAGGACACAGGAATTGCTTGAAGAAAAGAAAGGATTCAACTGGGACTAAAGATCATCGAGAACGGTTTCGGAACCGGCTAACAATGACACATTCACCGTGCCTGAATAGAGGCACATATCCACAGTTAACCCCGCAATCACATGCGGGGTTTTTTTGTGTGTGCCGAATTCGGGACTAAGGCAATCATAAGATTGCCTAACCGCCATTCTGTAAACGTGCTAATTATCCATCCTATCTCCTCCATGAACAAAGCATGGGCTTTTTTTCCAAAATACAGAGTCACCGCAATTGACAAATCGAAAGAAAGCCAGTATAAGCCGAATTGTAGTAACGAGGAGACTTTTATACAAGACATTTAACAAGTAATCGCGTGAGTAGAAAATTATTGAAATTGAGGTAGGAATTAAAGTATTACGAGACTTGAAGCTTGCAATAGTGTTTCAGTGAAATGTATATGGAAATCCCGGCTTTAATTTCAAACAAATAATTGGGAGAAAGAGAAAATGAAACGAAGATTGATATTTGTGACAATAACTATAATTCTGATAGCAGTATATGGAGGAGTGAATGCTTCTGCTGCCCCTGTAATATCATTTGTGGAGCCGCCTACTCCCGGTGATGGCACAACCGTTAAAAGCTCTTCGGTAGAGATAGAGGTTGAGATAACCGAGTCTGCGTTAGCTGATTTGACGTTCAATTGGAACGGTAAAAATTACATAATCCATGACGATTCGACAGTTTTGATGTTTAACTTCGATAATATTGCTGCTTTTGGAGAGGACTATTACACTCTGGGTGGTCTGGTCAAAGACGTTTCAGAATGGGATAACGACGGGACATTAGGCATAGGTGATGACCCAGATTCTGTTCCGGAATGGCTTTTTGACGGTTATTACGGCGGTGCTTTTGATTTCGCCGGCAACGGCAATACCTTTGGCCAGAGCATTCTTGTCATTTATGATAATCCTTCTCTTAATCCGGACGGTGGCGACTTCGCTATCGCTGTCTGGGTTCGACCAAGAAGTGACATTGATGGTGATAT
>CBDVBU010000294.1:0-5173 GCA_965372295.1 uncultured Phycisphaerae bacterium | reverse complement strand
CGGCGGGCCGTACTACTGGCGAATCGACGAGTACAATACCGACGGCTCGATCAGCAAAGGAAAAATCTGGAGATTTACAGTATCGGATTATATTCTATTGGATGACTTTGAAAACTACGATGCCGGCGACAATCAGATATGGTACGCCTGGCATGATGGGCTTGGTTTTGGTGCGCTTGGATCAGACCTTTACTTTGCCGGTAACGGTACTGGTGCTGCTGTAGGCGACGAAATCACAGCTTCTTATACCGAGGAGACGATAGTTCACGGCGGCGGCCAATCAATGCCACTTGCCTATGATAACAATAAGCAGGGCTACGCCGACTATTCGGAAGTAGAGCGTACATTGACAGACCAGCGAGACTTGACTAAGAAAGGTGTTACAGAATTGTCGATCTGGTTCCAGGGTCGTCCGGCATCGGTTGGCAGCTTCGTCGAAGGTCCTGTTGGCACCTACACCATAACAGGCTCGGGCACTGATATCTGGGATGTTAGCGGCATTGGAACGGATTTCCACGACGAGTTCCACTTCGCTTACAAAACGCTCTCCGGCGCCGGCTCGATTGTCGCAAGAGTAGAAAGCGTAGAGAACACAAACGACTGGGCCAAGGCCGGCGTGATGATTCGCGAGACGCTTGATGCCGAATCCGCGCACGCGATGATAGTAATGACACCAGCTCAAGGTGTTTCCTTTCAGCGACGCAATGCGACCGGCGATACGAGCGCCGCCGATACGACCAGTGGAATCACCGCTCCGTACTGGGTGAAGTTAGAGCGTGACATAGTTGGCAACTTTGTAGCTTATCATTCAACGAACGGCTCTAACTGGCAGATGCAGGGGACGCCGGACAATATCTCAATGGGCGCGAATGTCTATATCGGCCTGGCAGTGACCAGCACTGATCCCGCTTTAACGTGCAAGGCCGTGTTCTCCAATATCACGACTACCGGCGAGGTTGGTCCGCTATGGGCGAACCAGGATATCGGCATAACCAGCAACGCTGCCGAGCCGCTTTATGTAGCGGTTTCCAACAGCGCCGGCACGGCTGCGGTAGTGGTCCACGATGATCCGGCCGCGGCAACGATTGATACCTGGACCGAGTGGGTTATCCCACTGCAGGCTTTTGCCGACCAGGGCATAAACCTGACCAACGTTGACAGAATTGCGATTGGCCTTGGCACCAGGGGCAACATGACGATACCCGGTGGTTCCGGCAAGATGTTCTTCGATGACTTCCGGTTGTATCGGACGAGAGAAGCTGTGGAAGAGTAAACACTGCTTTGGCTCGAATGAAGCCAAAATTTAAATAAATCCGGGGCCAATACTGTTTATGTCAGTATTGGCCCCGTTTGCTTTTGAACTTTCAACCACTTAATAAATAGCACAGCCAGGCTGCAAAAAGCGCTCCGTAGTTTCCAATCGCATAACCCATAAGGGCCATCAGGATACTTGCCGGTACGAGCTTTTCGTTATGATGAGAAGCAACCACGGGGGCACTCGCCGCACCGCCGATATTCGCGGCACTCGCAATCGCAGTTGAATGTATATCCACTCTCAATAGATATGCACCAAGGACACAAAAAGCCCCGTGCACGGCTATCCAGATGTAGCATGCGAGAATGAACCATCCGGCGGAACCTGTAAGTCCGGATATGTCGGCTTTGGCTCCCATATTTGCAACAAAGATATAGACAAGAGCCATTGCAAGCTCGTGGCTTGCGGGGATGTGCCTTGCCGGTGTGAGTGAAAGCAGAAGGCCCATTGTAGTGATCAGCAGGATCTTCCATGTCGAGGCGGTTAAAATCGGTTGAAGCTCAGGCAGTTTGGCCGAGAGGATTTCCGCCGCCCATATACAAACAAAGCCCAGCACAAGAAGATACAAAAAATGCCTCATTTTGACGCGTTCCCGCGAGTCTTGCGTTTCGACCTGGGTCATCTCAAGCATTTGGATTCGCTTTTTGTCCACTCGCGTAAAACGATTGAACGCCTTGGCGAAGTTTTTCGATCCCAGCAGAATCGGTAGCCATACAATATAGACAAGATTGTCGCCCAGCACTGCAAGCCCGAATCCCTGGCCGCTCGTTTTGAGTCCTTCGGTGACGGCCGCCATGTTGCCTGTGCCGCCGATCCAACTGCCGGCTAACGAGCCAAAAGCTTTCCATGAATCTTCGGGCAGTTTGTTCTTAACAAGTAAAAATGCTATCGGGGCGCCAAGTATTACGCCGGCAGTGCCGAAGAGCATTACGAAGATGCCCCTGCCCATCATTTTGATTGTCGATGGGACGTCCACTTTCAAAAGCATTATCACGAGAAACATCGGCAATACGATTGAGCTTAGCCAATCATAAACTGCCGAAGTTTTGGATAATACGCCGGTGTTTGACATTATGGCGGGTATGGCGTAGATGAAAATCAGCGGCGGAAAATAATTGAAAAGTTTCCACTTGGTTCGCTCTTCAAGGAAAAAGAAAAATGCTCCTACTCCGCATAGGACCGTTAAGACTCCCACCGGGCTGGAAACTAATGATCCGTCCATGATTTCTTGTTCCAATCCAAGAAGCTGATTATCCGGCAGCTTCTACTGTTGGAAATTCCTTCCAATGAAAACGAAAATAGCTCAGGTGTTACATGTTATAATCGTAAACTCACCGTCCTCAAAAGAGACGTCTTTGACTCGAACACCCCTGATGTTCTTTTCTTTAAGCAGCTCGTCCACATCGACGAAGATTTTCGGATACTCAAGCCTTGTATATGCCGGTATTTTTGGTTGGAGTATTTGTTTAAGCCGGCTTACGGCCTTGTTTAGATGGCTGCTGACGATGGTAAGCTCGAATATCGCCTGGTTATCGCTGAAACTCAGGTATCCTAACGAAGCAGGAATATATGGCAGAATGAATGAATTAGTTCTTATCACAAAATGAATTCTATCGCCCTCGACTTTCGGGCGTAATATCTCACCGCGTAAAAGCTCGTTGGAGAGGATGATTTGTATTAGTTCTTCAAGGTTGAAAGTTATTTTTGCCATAGCTTTTCCTTGCCGGATCCCGTGTCGCGGGCATCCTGCCCGCGATCCGAGGGCGGGACGCCCTCGACACGAGATGATAATAGACAGGCAGGAGATGCTTGAATCGAACAGGGTATTATGTTGTAGCCTCCGCTTAAAGTAAGAGGCTACGTATTACCTGTTCCGTCCATGATCGCCGGTCTGCGAGCGCTCTGCCTTTTGCCTGCTGGCGGAAAGATCCTTGAACAGGGATCTTATGTTGAAGAATCCTCCGATTGTAACAACAACCGAAAGGCAGGCAAAAAGCGCCAGGCTGAGAAAGAAGAAAAATGTCCAAATTTTAATCCAATCCATCTAAATCGCTCCTAAGTTTCATAAGAGTTGCTCGTCCCCTCTTGTCGGGCAGCAGCAGCGATCCGACAATCATCAGGACAATTGCCAGCACCAGGACGATAAGGCCGATAACGGCGCTGGGGATATCACCCTCGATTCCAATGAGTTTTTTGATCGGGTCCAGCACAGGCGAACATAATTGCTGCACCTTCGACAGGCCCAGAAGGGCAAGAAACCCGGTAAGCAGCGCCAGGTATGCTCCTGCTCTGCTGGCTCGTTTCCAGTACAACCCGAACGCAAGCAGCGCAAAGCCGCCGATAGAGTATATGGCGCCGGAGATGGCCATATAGTCCCACAAATCCTGTTCGAGCGGATACCAGAGACCCCATACGAGGATGAAGATACCAATTGCGACGATAAAAATTCTGGTTAGCAGGAGTCGCGCCTTCGAGGACAAGTCTTTTTTAAACCATGGCGCGACCACATCCTGAGTGAGCACCGAACTCCAGCACAAAAGATAGCTGTCGTGCGTCGACATGAACGCCGCGAGCATCCCCGCCGAGATGATGCCGATAAAGCCCGCGGGTAAAAGCTGGCTTATGTAAAATGGCATTGCAGTCAGTGATAAATCGGAATTTGCCCTTCCGTCGGCGGACAGGAATACGTTTCTGAGGGTCTGATTGTTGGCAATAAAGACCAGGGCACAGATCCCGAAGAAGTAGGGGATCAGGAACCGGATAAGAAAACCCACCGAAGAAAGCATGTATATTCGCCGCACTATTGAGGTACTTTTTGCCGAGCAGGCCCGGATGACGGCGGTCTGCCAGACGGCACAACTTACCAGGCCCATGAAGAACATCCAGAGGACATAAGACCAGCCGAAGCCTGCTTCGTCGAAGGGATTGAATCCGCTCTGGCCCATCTCACGCGTAACCGTTTCGACGATATTGTCCCAGCCTAAGTATCTGATTGACATAATGCTGGCAAAGATCAGGCTGAACGATAGCACCACGAACTGGATATAGTCGAGTATCACTACGGACACCATTCCCCCCAGGGTTGTGTATAGCAGGACCATACACAGCAGGACGGTCATAACGATCTTGAGATGAAATTCAGAGGTCATGCCGGTTACGCCGGTAACGAAAAGCGATCCGGCCTTTAGGAACATGCCCATATTGAGGATGCCCGAAAGCGCCAGGATAATACCGCCGAGTATGCGGATGTCTCTGCCGAATCGCATCTCGTAAAACTCCGGTATTGTCATCACCTTCAATCGTCGCAGCGGCACAACGATGAAGCCGGAAATGCCTATGAAAAGCGTGACAATCGCCGCGGCGAAGGCAATGTGAAACGCGGCGAATCCGCCGGTGAAGCCCTTCTGCGACGAATACATCACCGTTACGAGGCCCAGTTCCGTGCCGATCATGGTTGCTATGGCGAGAAACGTTTTAAGGCCCCGGCCGGCAACCATAAAGTCCGTGGCCGAGGCAATGTACTTGCGAATGTAGACGCCTATACAGACGATGGCAATCAGATAGCCTACGACTATGCACCAGTCGAGCGTGCTGAAATTTGTGTCAAATCCGAGACTTGCAAAATCAATATCCATAAATTCTCCTGCTTACTAAGCCATATATGTTATTTGCAACTTGACTGTCTTTTACGTAAGTGTTCTTCTGATAAGAATATATGAAACTTGTCATTCTGAGCGCAGCGAAGAATCTCCAACTGCTACCTGTCGTAAATCCCGTTCAAACCCCCGATGCTTCACTTCGTTCAGCATGACAATATAAAATCCAGTCAAATTGTATTATTCACAATTCGCGGCACGA
>CBDVBU010000293.1:0-5219 GCA_965372295.1 uncultured Phycisphaerae bacterium | reverse complement strand
AGCAAGGCCGGATAACCAATCGAATCAAGAGCAGTCGAATTAACAAACGTTTCCCCTGCAGTACCAATATATAATGTTGACGCTCCGGGCAATCCATGTTGTCTGAGGAACTGATAGAACATCCATTTGTCATTGGCAATTCTAATCTGCTCAGGCCTCGCAAGAGGCGGAATATCTGCAACTTGTGAAATGACCTCGCGATTTCGAGAAAGAAGCTCAATACCTCTTGGCGTTACAGGTAATATTACATCAATACCCCATCTGTGAACCACATCCTTTATCACGTCAATCCAAACACTATCAGTTTGACTGGTGTGATATTCGAACTTTGCACAATATCGACTGAATCGAGCCATTGGCCACTTCGCACGCGATAGCATATAGGAAGTAACTTCAGGAACCTGGCCCAAACAGTTGAGTACCTTCGTCGAATCGTAATTTCCACCATCTGGAATAAGTACCGATATCGACCTTATCTTACATTGGGAGTCCATTTATGTTCTTAATTGCAAACTTGAAATAATAACGACGGACAATCTCCAAGAAGTTTTTAGAGCATGAAGGTTTTTTAGCGATGAATCTTCTAAAGTTTTGAACCAAATCAGAACAATTTCGGTATTGTTTGACTGCGGACGCACTCCGTCCCCGTCGGGCGCATCAATCAATTGCCCTAAGCTTATTTAATACAAGCTCTTATATAGCTCTTGTCGAAACCGGCCCTCACCGGCAACGTCTCAATCTATTTTTGCACACCGTTCGAATTCTGCACATCGCTCGAAGGTTCAACATACTCAACTGCTTTGACTTTCCCATTCTCATCAGGGAAAAAATCGAGTACCCGCTCAGAAATATCCTTCGCCGCTGATCGGACCGAATTCTCAAACACCGAACTTATCTGAACCTGTGTCACATAACGAGCCGGATTCCCGTCAATATTTGGGGTTCTCCATCCCACACCGGAAAAGACTCTTTCGTCGGATGTAAGCTGGCCATTAACAATATAGAAATTCAAAACCACAGTCTCTTCTGTTTCCGGAGATGGCCTGCGGAAGCGATGTAGTAAACAAGGAAGTTCTCTCCCGATGCTGGAAGTCACGTTTACCGGCTCGGTACCTTCATGCACCCACCCGCCGGCAACATAACAAATCTGAGGTCGGTGGCCCAGCATTGTTCGAGGATGAGCAGTATAAGCAATGTAAATATTGGCCCACTGGTTGCTCAATTTATTAATAAATAAACGGTTTAGAAAGGCGTCATTTCCGGCTGCACGTTGAATGTTCGGCGGAATTGGCACATCTTCGCCAACCCATTGACCTATCTTTTTAGGGAAATCACTAAGCGGTACAGGCAACTCAACAGGAGTATCAACAACAAGTTTCAAACGAGATGCCAGAACACGATATGTGATGCCGGAGGATACCAAAAGCAAAACGGCCAAAATCCAAACCCAAAATACCGGCATTTTGCCCGTCCTGAAAGGTATCGAATAGAATACTCCTGTCCCTTTAGCCAAACGCTTACGTCTAATCGGATACATCAAAAGATATAGCTCCAAAGTAGTAGCTAAAATCAACAAATCTTCCCTGATCCGCAGCAGGATAACCATCTGTGTAATAAACCTGAGAGTACCTCCTCCGTGAAGGTACCAACTAAAACATATTCATTTTACGTTGCTAATCGGCGTTTTGTCAAGTCTCCATCGCGTAAATAGTTATAAGCTTCTGCGAAATAGCCACCCGGCGTAACCTCAAGACAATAACTCACCAGTTCCAGCGATACGAACTCGACTGTATCGCCTTTCTCAACAAGCACTTATGGGCATATTGACTGCTACACAAAGACGGATTTCCCAAATATCATATTCCTGACTCCAATTTTTCAGCACTCTCTAATTAATGAAAATTATCAAGACATATGGACACGTTCCGATAACATTTCAAGAAACAAATAGGCCGAAATCTGCGAATATCCCCTCAATATACCTTGCGATGCAAAACCATGCAGTTAAGGGTCTTACAGGTCGGTTTACAATAGTAACGGACGCTCTGTGGCAATTTTACAGCGAATTGGAAATTGATAAGAGAAACCACTGAGCTTATAATCGACAGTAGCAATGAAACTATAATAAGCCTGTTGTCGTTTATTACGTGATAAATGCCGAAGACAAAGAAAATATATACAGTCAGCCGGATTAATTCGCTTATCAAGGTAGCTCTCGAGGAAAAACTGCCCCCACGACTGATAGTCAGAGGCGAAATAAGTGACTGGAAACATCATACCAGCGGGCACTGTTATTTCTCGCTGAAAGAAGAAGGTGCCGTACTGCCATGCGTGATGTGGGCGAGCAAGTTTAAGAATGTTAAGTTCTCGCCCGAAGATGGAATGGAGGTTCTAAGCACAGGTCATATCGATGTTTACATCCTTGGTGGCAAGTTTCAACTTTATGTCGAGAAGCTCGAGCCAGCCGGTGTCGGAGCGCTTCAACTGGCCTTCGAGCAAATGATCGCAAAGCTCCGCAAAGAGGGGCTCTTCGACGAAGCGCACAAGAAAGCTCTGCCCCTTTACCCAATGCGAATTGGTATATTGACCAGCGAATCTGGAGCGGCGTTGCACGATATCACTGACAGTATTCACAGCCGGTGGCCGTGTGCAAAGCTGTTTTTGTACCCCGTGCCGGTACAGGGCGAAGACTCGGCGGCAAAAATCGCCGCTGCACTGCGTGACATAAACAGGCGCAACCAAAAACTCAAACTTGACGTTCTGATTGTCGGCAGAGGCGGCGGAGCGATGGAGGATCTGTGGGCCTTTAACGAGGAGGTTTTGGCCAGGGCGATTTTCGACTCGACAATACCCGTCATTAGCGCAGTCGGCCACGAAGTTGACACCACGATTGCGGACCTCGTTGCCGACGCCAGGGCATCAACGCCGACAAAAGCAGGTGTCGTGGCAGTCCCGGACATGCAGGATATATTGGGACAGTTGAATGCAACAGAACAAAGGCTGGGAAACCAAACCCAGTCAAAGCTCAAAATTGCCGAGCATCAGTTGGAAGTCATTCTTGCAAACGCGGTATTTAGAAATCCGCTTGTGCTCGTCCAAAACAACCGGCAGCAACTGGATGAACTGACGGCAGAATTGAAGGAGGTTGTAAAAGCGCTTCTGACCGAAGCGCACAGGGAATTGTCCACCGGCTATGAACAGATTATCAGAATTGAGCCGCACAGGCTCCTGGGATATAAAACAATCGAATTGAACAATTGGCAGAATCGAGCCAATGTGGAGATTGGTGAAATTATTAACAACTGCCGAATGCAGCTTACGGCCCAAGCGAACCGCCTGGCAGGCCTGAATCCAAAATCGGTTCTACAGAGGGGATACAGCATTACCACTAACAAAAAGACCGGTTCGCTGGTAAGGACTTCAGAGGAAGTCCACATAGGAGACCATTTAATGACCGAACTTGCAGGTAAGGCCTCAATTGAAAGTAAGGTAACAAAAAAGTAAAAAATATTAGCAACAGGGTAAATGTTAAGGTCAAAAAGATGACAGATAAGAAGCAAAAAGACAATATCAGCAAATTGAGCTTTGTGGAGGCGATAAAAGAACTCACAAATATTGTGGGCAAAATCGAGCAGGGCGAAATTCATCTGCTGGACAGCCTGGAACAGTATGAAAAGGGAATGTCACTAATTCAACACTGTCGTGGAATCCTTCAAAAAGCGGAGGAAAGGATTGAAAAAATCTCTAAAACTGCAAAGAAACAGGATGAAGATGTGGCATCTACTGAGAATCAAAACTCAGATGATTTGTTTTAATTGCTTTTTGGGCTTTACTCAGATGCTCATTTTCTTGCGAAATGTGGTATTAATATTAACGTTATGCGTTTGTCTTGAGTGCGGGTGTAGCTACAGGCCGGTTAATACACCAGCTTTTTCCGGTGATTCGGATATCAAACGAATTGATCCGAACAACAGCCCTTTTGTAATTGAATTGGAAAAAGCAGCCGTGCAGGACGGTAACGAGCCGGAGACAATACACGTCATCAAATGGAAGAAGACTCGGATTAGCGGGAATTTGACACAAGGCCGTACTATATCAGCCAAATACCGAGATTTCTATTTTCGCATGTTCAGTCATCCGGCCATAGAGGTTGAGATGCCGGGCGGTCAGAAATACACGGCGCTGTTGGATTCCGGTTATTCCGGAGCTGTGTATGTCAATGATCTTGTGGTGCGCCGGAGCAATCTGGCAGTGTTTCCGCTGGGAAAGCATTCTGATACAGGCTGTGCTCAGGGCTTTTGTGATATTCCGTCGATGAAAATTGGGACGGTCGCAGTCGAGAACCCGCCCTGTTGGTATGAGCAGAGACACTGGCAGCTTAAAGTGCTGGGCGTACCGCTCTATCGACACAAGCTCGTGTTGATTGGACTGGATATGATGAACAAGTTTTCGTATGTTCTGTTCGACAACATAAAACGGCGTGTTACATTCAGCCCGATTGTTGAATTCGAAACTGCCGACTCATCACAGTGGGTAGATATTCCCTTCGTCCTTGAAAAGGTCAAGGGTACGTCACGCTTGATGGTGGATATCTCTCTGGGCGGACACGATGCCCATGTCGAGTTTGATACCTGCGGTGGCAAGCCCGGCCTGATACTGCAACAAGACACATGGCAGCGTGTAGCGGGAAGTGTGCAGGCTTGTGGGGGAGGAAAAGCGCTACATCCATCATTTCAGTACGGCTGGCATTGGTCTCGCCGATACGTACTGCCCGAATTGCAGATTGGCAGGTTGAATTTGAAAAGTACAAAAGTCGATGTCCTACCTGCCAATGACGAACTCATGCAGGATTGCGAAGGTATAATCACCTTCGACTGCTTCAAAGAAACAGTTGTGGTTCTGGACTTTAAAAAGAACCTGCTTTGGATCAAAAAGTTTTAGCACATCTTGTCTGTCGCCGTTTTCTGAAATTCCGGAATCCGCCATGCGGTTTTCCGGATAATATCAGAATGTGTTTGAAAGTGAGGCACAAAACAAGTATAAAAGTGAAAAGCTAAAAAGTGAAAGTCGAAAAGATGGCAGAAAAGAAACAAAAAGACGATATCGGCAAATTGAGTTTTGAAGAGGCGATAAAGGAACTTACAAATATCGTAGGTAAGATAGAACAGGGCCAAATCCCTTTACAGGACAGCCTTGAGCAGTACGAAAAAGGAATGGCC
>CBDVBU010000292.1:0-5243 GCA_965372295.1 uncultured Phycisphaerae bacterium | reverse complement strand
ACAAGCACTTACGGCAAAAAACCCGCCTACAATTTTGTAGATTTTCGCATCAAACGCGCATGTACGTCCAATTATAGAGGCGCTGCTTTTTGCCTCTGGCCAAAAGGCAATTGAGAATTGAAAATTGAGAATGGAGAATTCAAGGCACAGGATAAGACTCACAATTCTAAATTCCGACTTTTCTGCGGGGGAGAGGCTCATCAAGGTCGTCCTGTCATTTACAATTCCGAACTTTCTGGAGTTGTTCCTTGCCGGGCCGGTGCTTTTGTACCGCCGGCTGCGCTACGGCTACGCCTTCAGGCGAATTGCCCTTACGAAGGGTAAATACGCCATCGTCGATCCGGACGATTATTATAAGCTAAGCGAATACAAATGGTATGTCTGCAGAGATTTCAGCAAGTTTTACGCCGTCCGAACAGGGCCAACCCGAAACGGCAAAAGGGGAAAAACGATCCGCATGCACCACGAAGTGGCAAAAACTCCCGATGGCCTGGAGTGCGACCATATCAACAGCAACAGTCTCGATAATAGAAAGGCAAATTTGAGATCGGCAACTCGCTTGCAGAATAGTTGGAACGCGAGAAAGTCTCAACAAATAGGTTACTCTAAATACAAGGGTATTACGTTTCGCAAGAGGCGGCAAAAGTGGGCCGCACAGATATGTGTTGACGGCCGACGAATATTTCTCGGCACATTCGAAGACGAGACAGAAGCCGCGAAGACGTATGATAAGGCCGCAACAAAATATTTTGGCGAATTCGCCAAAATAAAATTTAAAGAATAATCCCGGCCGAGCCGGTTTCAATTAACGATATACGACATACGAGCAACGAGTCGAAAGATTGTATTACAGAGAGATAATCCATTACAATAGTAAATCATAAATGGCGAAGGCCATAGATTTAACCCGTGGGATGAAGGTTTTACATATCTCATGGGGTGAACGCGGAAGGAAATCGCAAATCGCAAATCGACAATCGTAAATCAATAGTAGGCTGTCCCTGGTTTTTAGGAAGTTTTCGCCAGTTAAGGTAAATACAACATTGTAAAATCAACTTTTTAAAAGTACACTACAAGTATGATTCAGGACGACAATTTATTTGGGACGCCACACGAACAGGTCAGCAGATTCTTCGGTATTAAGCTGCAGAAAAGAAGACAGATGAGAACCTTTTGTTCAGTCATGAGACTCTCGGTAATCCTGCTTGCTTTCCTTTCGGGCTTAACTCAAGCTACCAAGGTCGTGTCACATCCATATAAGGGCGTCACTTATATATCGCGAAGGGAACTATCGCCCCGGACCGTCAACATGCACATTGTGCTGATTGACCTTACCGAACAAGGCATAAGCTTCAAACTTACCCCCCCGGGCGGTACGCATGATACAGTCCGCAATACAACGCTGGATTTCCTGAATCAGGAGCACGCCCAGGTAGTGATCAATTGCCACTTCTTTCTGCCTTTTCCCTCAACCGATATCAACTCCAATGTTGTCGGATTAGCCGCATCGCAAGGTAATGTCTATTCGCCCTTCGAACCGCAGCCCATCACTGCCGACCACACAGATCAGAGCTATGCGATTATTGCCTATGCCCCTGCGCTCAATATTGATGCAAACAACCACGCCTGCATTGTAAATCGCGACTCGGCTTATTCGGACAATAAGCATATCCTCGAACCAGTAACGCTATGGAATACTGTCTCGGGTAGTGCGCAAATCATCACCAACGGAGTCAAGACTATCCCGAAATACTCCGGGCCTCCACCTGTGCTGAATCCCATAAAAGGATATTCTGATTCCAACTCATGGTATTCTCTGCATAAACCTCGCACTGCGATTGGCCTGAACCGGAACAACAAGACACTGGTTTTCTTTACAGTTGATGGGGCCGGCGGCAGCATAGGAATGACTTGTGGCGAGGTTGCAGACCTGTTGGCCAGCGACTATGGAGTTTACAATGCCCTAAACCTCGACGGCGGTGGTTCGACGACTTTAGCAATGGAAGATCCGAACACACACGTCGGAAAGATTATGAACGAATCATCAGGCAACCCCAACGATCGGGCAGTAGGCAGTAACCTGGCGGTTTTTGCTGCCGATTAATTTTATGGGACAGCCACTGTCCCTATTTTTTTCCTTAGGTTGATTTCTTTTCCGCCATGTCTATCCTCCAGATGTATTTTTGCGTTCTATAGATGATTATGCACAGGACAATCATTGATGCGACAAAGAGATAGACCAGGATTTTTTCAATCCAACCGACGCCGAATAAGATGATACAGAAATTCAATATGATGAAGTAAATACGTACTTCCGTTGGCCCGCTCCCCAAATAGGTTATCTTAAACTCGCCGGTCGCCCCAAAGGCCAGATATGAACTCACTATGAAACAGCCGGAGACGGGTACAAACAGATAGATCATCTGCCTGTTCGAGCCATCGAACAGGAATGAATAACCTATCAAAACCGAACTCATGAACACAAAGTCCAGAAAATGGTCCATGTAATAGCCCCACCTGGGGATGCCGGTATCTCTGTATCTGCCTAAAGCGCCATCGAAAGAATCCGTGAACCACTGCAGAAACAGCATCAGTGACGATCCCCACAGCCAGTGGTAGCTACTCTTGGCAAGCCATCCGAAAACAATCAAGCCGACAGACCAGAGAAAGGTCGTCAACGTCAGATGATAACCTTCGATCCAGTTGGGAAAGCGTTGTACGTTGCCGTCGATGAACCTTTTCTCATACCGCCCCAGCAATGAGTTCATCGGAAGCTTCTTGTCTCCGCCAAAAGCGCGATTTTCCATTTTCTTACCCACGCATGTTCCTTTTTTATTCTAAACGCAAAAAGATAAGCCTGATCACTCTTTTCTTTTATCAAGTTACTTAGACAGGATTAACACAGATTAAATCATTGTCTATCTTGTTATCCTGTCAAAAACTTCCGAGAATGAGAATCTTAATTTGACAGTGTTACTAAAATTTTAATAGGTGACCTAGTATTTCCCTAGTATTTCCTTGACTATAAATCACAAGATATCACAAACGTCTTTCCGTGGCAACCAGGAACTTACTTCTTAAGGGCTGACCCCAATACTCCCCAATACTCCAGCGTTCCCCCCTGAACAAAGCGAAGAGGACAGAAGGGGGCAAAAAGGTTTGACTATTAGAATTATTATTCGTATAGTATCTGAAAAGGAGCTTTTGAGATGAAGATTAAGAATTTACTCGTTTTGACGGCTTGCTTGATGTTTTTGAGTCTTAGCCTTATTACTATTTTTGCCCTGGCGCAGGCGCAGGCTCAGGAAACAAAATCCCAAAAAAGCTGGCAGGCCAGTCGCGAACATTCCGACGTCGCAACCAAGCGTCGCCCTGAAAGGATCTACTATGAGCGGAAGGTGCCGGAATATACGCTACCGAACCCACTGGTTATGGCAAACGGAACGAAAGTCGTTGATGCCAAAACATGGAGTATGAAACGTCGGCCGGAAATTGTTGAGCTTTTCCGCAAACATGTCTACGGAAGAGCGCCTGTCGGCCAGCCTGAAGGGATGACTTTCAAGGTTTTTGATCTGGACCACAAGGCTCTCAACGGCCTGGCTTTACTCAAACAAATAACTGTGAACTTTACCGGCAAGCCTGATGGGCCGAACATGGAAATCCTTATCTATCTGCCCGCCGCTGCCAAAGGACCTGTACCAGCTTTCGTTCTCTTGAATTTCTACGGCAACCATGCCATCCATCCCGACCCGGCCATCAAGCTATCAACTAAATGGATGCGCTCCAGGGGCCGGGGAGTTGTTAATAATCGTGCTACGGAAGATTCCCGCGGCAGTTGTTCGGCTCGTTTCCCAGTGGAGAAGATTCTTAAGAGAGGCTATGGCCTGGCGACAATATACTGTGGGGACCTTGACCCTGACGTCCACGACGGTTTTAAGAACGGCGTACACCCGGTATTTGACAAGCTGATCAACGGCAAACGTACGCCGGACGCCTGGGGTACTATTGGTGCGTGGGCCTGGGGGCTAAGCCGGGCTATGGATTACTTTGAGAAAGACCAGGACATAGACTACAAGCGCATTGCTGTGCTGGGACACTCACGTTTGGGCAAAACAGCACTTTGGGCTGGGGCACAGGACGAAAGGTTCGCGTTAGTGATTTCCAATAACTCCGGCTGTGGCGGCGCAGCCTTGTCACGGAGGTGCTTCAGCGAAACCGTCAAGCAGATTAATACCACCTTTCCTCATTGGTTCTGCGATAATTTCAAAAAATTCAACGACAAAGAAGGGTTGTTACCAGTTGATCAGCATTTTCTGATTGCGCTTATGGCGCCTCGGCCTGTGTATGTAGCGAGTGCCGACAAGGACTACTACTGCGACCAGCGAGGTGAGTTTCTTTCGTGCAAAAATGCTGAGCCGGTCTATCATCTGTTTGGACTAAAAGGGCTGGAAGTCAGTAAAATGCCCGCGCTGGACAGCCCTGTTCAAAAGGGCAGGATCGGCTATCATATCCGCACCGGCAAACACGCCCTGACCGAATACGACTGGCAGCGGTATATGGATTTCGCCGACAAACACTTCAAAGGAACTAAACCATCTTTACGCAATAGATAAGTATATCGTTTTCTTCTGTAAACACTGTCGTTACCATATAAAGGAGGTTCGTCATGCAAGACGCCGACCATCGTAATCTTCTCAAATCCTCTGCCGCCGCAAACGCGGACGCTTCCGTGTTGGGAGCTTCAGCTAAGACCGAGGCCGAGGGACCCGCCATAGACTCAAAGGGTCTTGTTACACTGGTTCGCCACGAGGACAAATCGTCCCGCGAGCGAAGCACCTGTGGATGGCGCTATCGCCTGATAAGCGAGGGCGACGAAAACAACGTCGCCTGGGTCCACGTCGTGGATATCGACGGTGCCAAACCGCACTACCACAAGCGGGCGATCGAACTGTACTACGTACTGGAAGGCGAGGGAACCATCCGGCTGGAAGGCCAGGAACACGCAATCCGTAAGGGCAGTGTGGTCCAAATTCCCCCGGGGGTCGTCCACAGCGGAACTGGCCGCATGCGGGTGCTGGTGGTAGCCATCCCCAACGTGAAGGACGACATGTTCTATCCCGAGCAAGACCAATCATAGGAGATCATCATGTTCAAGCATTGCCGCACAATCTGCAACCTGTTTCTGGTTGTTACGTTGATCTGCGAGGTCCACGCCGAAAGAATCCCGTACGCGCCGACGGAAA
>CBDVBU010000291.1:0-5244 GCA_965372295.1 uncultured Phycisphaerae bacterium | reverse complement strand
GCGTTCCAGCAGCAACCACGCGCAGAAAACCACGCCGGCGAAAACCGCGATAGGATACGGGACGAGGCCGAACAACTCTGCAGAACCCAGCCCCGTCACCGAGTCGGGGAAATTGACGGCACGGGATTTGGAGAACATTAGCCCTATGCCCCTTCCGGTTACCATCATGGCCAGGGTCACGATAAAGGGCATGATTTTCAATTTCGCCACGGCAAAGGCATTCACCGCCCCGAACGCCGCGCCGACAAACAGACACAGAATCAGGGCAAGCCACGGGCCGACGGAAAAATGCTGCATCGCCAGACCCGCAACCGCTGCCGAGACATACATGTTCGAGCCTACCGAAAGATCGATCCCCCCGGTCAGCAGAACGAACGTCATGCCGACGGCAATAATACCGACATAGGAGGCCTGCTTGAAGGTGTTTTCGAGGCTCTGATAGCTAAGCGACTGCGGCGCCACCATCCCGAAGACAATAAACATCAAGCCAAACAACAGTAAAGGCGTGTTGTTTAGTACCGTATATGTCAGTCTGTTTCGTTCGAAACTCATATTCTAAAATGGATTTCCGCTGTTGTCACCTGGTATGCCATAACCGGCACGACCACTGAACGCCGCCTGGAGTATTTTTTTCTGGTCAAAGTCAGGCCGGGCGAATTCGGCCTGAATTTCGCCGTTGCTCATTACCAGTATCCGGTCGCACATCCCTGTCAACTCCTCAAGCTCCGAGGAGATATACAGGATTCCGACACCCTCTTCAGCCAGCTTGTTGATTGTGCCGTAGACTTCGTATTTGGCGCCGACGTCGATGCCGCGCGTCGGTTCGTCAAGAATCAACACGCCCGGCTCGGCGAGCAGCCACTTGCCGATGACGACTTTCTGTTGATTGCCGCCGCCTGCTTGTGCAACCTGCGTTTGTCTATTAATGGCGACATGCCGATCCGTGGGAAGCCGTCGATAAAGAGGTTGTCTGCGACACTCAGATTAGTAAAAAGATTCAGTTCCTGGTGGATGAATGCTATGCCGGCGCGCGTCGCGTCGGCGGGACATGAAGGATTGAACTGTTTACCGAATAGCTTGATTGTCCCTTCGTCCTGCGTAAAAACGCCGCCAAGAATATTCATCAGCGTACTTTTCCCGGCCCCGTTTTCACCGATTAGTCCCAGCGTCCGGCCCTTTCCGACAAAGAAGGTCACCTCGCTAAGCGCTCGAGCGCCGAAGAAGCTCTTGCTGATGCGGTCAAATTCGACTTCCCATTCGGTCATATCAGGATATTCCCTCCAGGGCTGTTTGCCTCAGTACGATGTGGGTGCGTAAAGAAACCAGCAGCGCAGCTAAGAGGATTACACCGCCCTTTATTATATCTATCGAGTAAAATTCCAGCGGCATTTTGTTTAGAGAATTGTCGAGCACGACGAAAAACAGAACGCCGTACACTGCCCAGAGGACTCTGCCTTTGCCGCCATAGAGGCTGATTCCCCCGATCACAGCGGCCCCGATTACATCGAGCAGGAGATTTCTGCCGAGGGTGGGCCGGCCGGCTTGAAGTCTGGCCGAATACAGAATAGATCCCAGGGCGGCACAGAAACCGCTGAAGACATAAGCCAGAATTACCACTCGCTCGGTCGGGATGCCGGAGACCCTTGCTGTCCGGATATTCTGTCCGACGGTATACAGCCAGCGGCCGAGAATGCTCAGATTCAGAATTACAAACGCAAGGACCGCCAGCGTCACCACAATCAGCATTGCCGAAGGAACGGGGCCGACAGTTCCATTACCAACCGCGATGAAGCTATCGGGCAGGTGCATGATGTTCTCGGATCGGGTCAGGTAAATCGCCAGTCCGCTGTAGAAGGACATCGCAACAAGAGTCACCATGAAGGGTGGCATTTTAAGTTTCGCCACAGCCATGCCATTTAGAAAGCCTATGCCGACACCGACGACAAGCATAATCAGGATCGCTGCCAGCACTTCCCAACCGCTGCCGGCGAGCAATCCTCCCTGCTCTGAGAATACCACGCCCCAAAGCGGGTTATGCTCGAACTTGGCAGGGTCGAATCGCCCGGCCATTATCATTGCACCGAGAACACTTGTCACCGCCATGATTGAGGTCTGGGATAAATCGATGCCGCCGACAATCAGCACAAACATCTGACCTATTACCAATGCCAGCAGCGGCCAGACATTGCTCAAGAGATTCGCGATGTTGCGACGGCCCGCCATGTGCGGATAAATCGCCCAGATTAGAAGGAAATAAAGAACTGTTATCACGAGGACAAAGTGGTCCGACAAGACAATCTCCCCCGGCAATCGAAGTAGTGTCCTTTGAGTTCTCATTGTTCTGTGTCGGCCTCTGCCTGCTTGAGAATTATGCAGCCCCACATGTCCATTTCACGCTCGGCCATGTTCTCCTGCGTCAGCGCAAAGCCGGGATCCTGTATCCATTTTTCGGGTTTGGCCTGGCCCTTCTCGATCGCATCGAGCAGGGCTTCCATGATCGCATCGGCTTCGAAGAATAAGTCCTGCACCCCGGTGGCATCGACGTAACCCTCCTGCATCAACCTATAGGCCGTGGAGTCGCCGTCGAGGCCGCCTAATATCACGTGGCCGGCGTCCCCGATGGGCTTCCATTTGCCCAGCGGTTCGAGGACCGCCTTTATCTATGGATACAGAAAATCCGACGAAGTGAAGATGAAGTCCACCACAGGCTCTACCTGGAGTGCCGCCTCAAGGTTGGCCAGCGTCGTGGCGGATATTGCTGTTCAATTCTTCGATAAAAACGGGACCAAAATCAGAAGTGCTGTTGATGCTCAGATTATTGGCCTTGATATTGATGATATAAAAAAAATCCCCCGTGTTATCGGTGTGGCCGGTGGTAGTGACAAGACCGAAGTGCTTCGAGCAGCGTTGTCCGGCGGGTTGATAAATGTCATGATAACCGACGACGGTGTTGCCACAGACCTTCTTAAGGATTAACAGATGAACGGATATTGCTGATGTGGAGACAATTATCCAGGGAGTAAAGAAATGCAAAACAGACAAACTTTCGGAGTTATCGTAACATCTCGCAACATATTCCCCGCCAAACTTGCGATTCGGGAACGCCGGAACATAACAGCCAAGCTGGACGAGATGGGCTTCGGCTGTGTTATTCTTGGAGAAGATGAGGTTCCGAACGGTGCCGTGGAGACGTATAGCGACGCCAAGAAGTGCGCGGCTCTATTGAAGTCGAAGCGTGATGAAATTGACGGCGTGATCGTGATCCTGCCCAACTTTGGAGATGAACAGGCTGTCACTCAGGCAATCAATATGTCACAATTAAACGTTCCGGTGCTGGTTCAGGCTTGCGGCGAAGTGGACCCGACTAAACTTACTTTCGGTCAACGGCGTGATTCCTTCTGCGGCAAGCTTTCTCTGTGCAACAACTTGTATCAGTACGGCATACCGTTTACGAACACGACTTATCATACGTGCCATCTTACGGATGATATCTTTACGGAAGACCTTGATCGATTCGCCGCAGTGTGCAGAATAGTCAATGGCCTGCATGACGCCCGGATCGGAGCAATCGGCGCCCGGCCGGAGGCCTTTCATACCGTCCGCTTCAGCGAAAAGCTGCTGCAGGCATCTGGCATTAAGGTCGTGACTGTCGATCTTTCGGAGATATTTTCTGCCGCGAATGCACTTGGGATCGATATTCGTATAAATGTTTTGTTCGTAAGATTTGATGAAGAATGCACCGGCGTTGCCCAAGAGTCACAACGTTCACCTATGAAGAGTTCAAAGTCAAATACTAAAATCCCTGTTACCACAAAAATTTTCTTTGAGGCATCCACGTTACGACGTATCAGCCCCACTTCGTAGCTTATCTGAACAGCCCTTCGACTTCACGATGCATTATAATAGACATTGTGCATCTACCTATGTCATGGTCAAACATTGCAAAATAATGCGTGCTTTTAGATAATAGAATATGTATTATGGGGCTGGAAACACTATTGTCGAAACATTATAGTGATCCAACGCGGTGAACGATTAACACACTTGCTTGGATACAATAGACTATATTCTTAGATATAAAAAACAGGTACCATTCATGAGTATTAAAATGAAAGTTCTACTAATCGCAGTTTTACTGTTTCCATGTTGGCAAACTTCAAGGGGAAGTGGCTGGCATCAGTTTCGTGCCGATGCCGCAAGGAGCGGCTATACATCGGAGCCACTTCCCACCAATCTCTCGCTGCGTTGGATTTACAAGCCAACTCATCCGCCTCAACCCGCCTGGCAAGCAGAAGATACACGTATGCCCTTCGACCACGCCTATCATGTAATCATTGCCAAAGGCTTAGTTTTTTTCGGCAATTCGGTTAATAACAAAGTATACGCCTTGGACCTTGCCACTGGCAGAGAACAGTGGTCGTTTTTTGCCGACAGTCCAATCCGTTTTGCTCCTGCTTTCTGGCGAGGCCGGTTGTATGTTTCCAGCGATGATGGGTATCTGTATTGTCTCAGGGCGAAAACTGGAAAGCTCGTTTGGCGTAAACGTGGAGGGCCGGTCGGAGATATGGTGCTTGGAAACGGGCGCATGATTTCGCGATGGCCGACGAGAGGTGCCGCTACTCTTGTAGACAATATCGTTTATTTCTGTGCCGGCATCTGGCCTTCAGAAGGAATATATCTCCATGCACTTGAGCCCAAGACAGGCAAGGTTCTTTGGCTGAATGACTCCTCCGGCGACATATTCATGAACCAACCTCATTCGGGAGCCCAGGCCAGGAGCGGAGTTTCGGCTCAGGGCTACATAGCAGCTTCAGGGAATACTCTGCTGGTCCCCACAGGTCGAGCGATACCCGCTGCCTTCAATAGGGACAACGGTACGTTCCGGTACTTTCACCTCCAAAGATATGGTCAGGTGCGGCCGGGCCCGTTTACTGTCCTTATGAGCGGCTTCATGTTTGGCAGGAATGAATTGTTTCGCTCCGAAAGTGGCGAGTTATTGCTCAAGGGAACGCCCGGATCAGCCATCGCTGTTTTCCCGAAACATGTAGTCTTTGCTCAGGGAAACAGAATCAAGGGTATTAATCGGTCACAACTCCTTGGAGAACAGCAGATAGAAGACTCGGAAGGAAATGTCGAAAAACGAACCGTCCTGAGTTCCCCATCCTGGTCTATTCTCTGCGCAGAACCGGTGGGAGTGTCTCTGATAGGAGCCGGCGAGACAATCGTCGTAGGCACGAAGAATCA
>CBDVBU010000290.1:0-5324 GCA_965372295.1 uncultured Phycisphaerae bacterium | reverse complement strand
GCATCTACTTTTCGCCGAGAAGAACGAAAAAAGATTCCTCCGGATGAACAGAAACCACCGGGGCGAAAACCAGTCCCTGACGGCTGATTGCTCCTCGATCCTCAAGGTTGCGGACCAATATTAATCCAATCTGAGGATTTTTCCTTTTGAAAGATGCTACGCCAACGCTATTAAAAAACAATGTCCTCCCTGGTTTGCGGCTCCCAACTGTCAATCAACAGGTTCTGCTGAGAGCATTATTATTTCTTTCCTGATGGCACAAGCCGTTTCAACTCTTCAAACCAGTTGACAACAACGTTGATTTGCACAGCGGGTTGCGTTTCTCCCTCTTCGATCAATATGAAGAAGTCGCCCTGAGGACTAATGTCATAGTTCCGCCCCCAAAGCCCCGAGCTCGCCATGAACGTTCCCTCAAACAGCAGTTCCGGGCTGCCGACTTGAACCGCCGGCTCTGTGAGGATCGAGACCTTAAAGAGCTTATCCCCATTGTCATCTCGATAGTACAATTCTTTCTCGGAAGGATCCCACACAGGTTCCCTGCCTCCGTCGGTCGTTACAGGGATTACTCCTGCCGGTCCGGGATAGGGCTTGATGTAAATCTCTGCTCTACCCGACTCGTCCGATGAATATGCGAGCCATCGGCCGCTCGGCGAGATCACAGGGTGGAATTCATTGGAACGAGTGTTGATAAGTGGCAGCGGAGTACTGGCCGCTTCGTATGGCAGTATCCCAATGTCAAAAAATGTGTTCGGATCAACGGCCTGTGTGATAATCAGTGTTTTGCCGTCATCGGCCCACGACTTGGGCAGTAGATGAAGCTGGTTTGTGCTTTCCGTCAGACGTTTCTCCGGGGCGCTGCCGTCGGCTGGTTTTGAGTATAAGTCCAGGGTCGCTCCTCCCAGGCTCGAGTTGAACACGATTTGCTTTCCGTCCGGGCTCCAAATCCCCCAATAAGTGTCTCCTCGATCATCCGTAAAGCGGAGCTTTGAGCCCCTCGCCAGCTCACAGACCCACAGGTGTGGTATTATTGGTTCACAATCAACAACCAGCAACCTCTCTCCGTCAGGTGCGATGCGTGGTGACTGATAGTCTCCCAGCGGGAAAGGCAACGCTTCAACTTTGCCTGTCCGGTCTACCCGAACGATTCGTTTGTTCGCCGCCGGCGCAGCGCTTCCAGGAATATAGACCAGAGAGCCATTTCGGGACACATTGAAGTGAGCACCTCCATACCATCCGACGAATGACATCACATCTTCGACGACAGGAACCGATGGGCCGGTCACCTTCATCGCTTTAAGATCAAATGGTACTGCGATTAGATCTCCTGCCAAAGAATAAACTAAATGTCCAGTTTGCACATAGTGTGCGCAACTGCCTCGCTCGATGAGTATCCTGCGCTGACCCGTTTCGAAAGAAAATGCGTCTATACGGCTCTGACCTGGATTGCAAATGGTGAACAGCACTCCCTTGCCCTCAGGGAGGATATGAGGAAACAAATGCGAATGTTCCTGTTTTCCCTTTAGGAATCTCAATGAATTTGTCAGTCGCTTGGGTTCTCCTCCGCTTGCCGTCACTTGCCAAAGCCCATATTTCTGCTCATCTGCGAATACAATAGTATTGTCTTCAAGCCAGCACGCCTCTCTTGCGCGTTGCGCCTCGCAAATCGTTTGAGGTGCTCCACCCAACAGCGAGACTTTCTTCAACTTCCCTCCGGCACAAAAGCCAATCCAGTTTCCATCGGGGGAGAAGAATGGGGTCTCGGCATCCTCTGTGCCCTGAATTGTCTTTGCATCGAAGTCTTCCAGAGAGCGAAGGCATAGGTGGCTGGTATCGCCACGGCGAACGACATAGGCCAGTCGTGTTCCATCCGGTGATAGTGCCACCGCAGATCCGATGGCTGCCGCAGGTTCGTAAGCTGTGCCCGCTATTGACTCACCTTGCGGCAGGTTAATGACAAATCGGCTAAGTTGTGACTTGGGCAGAGAACTAGTGTGCCAAGGACCCCGAAGTGCCACAATGGCACCCAGAATACAAACGAGGGCGACAACAACGATTATCGCCACTGTCTGTGGCTTTGGCCGGGGAGCAGCTTCTAATCTGGTCAAAGTGACCGTAGGTGGTGCGGTGGATGGCGGGCTTAGTGTTTCGCGGATTTCGATAACTGCGTCCCCGATGTGCTGAAGCCGCCGGTGAGGATCTTTCTCTAAACAACGCCTCAGTAGAACCTGCACGTTAGCGGGGACAGTCTGGGGCAAGGCTCCCCAGTCGGGTTCGTGTTCGAGGACACTGGCCAACGTGTCGGAAATCGTTTCACCTTTGAAAGGGACTGTTGCCGTCAGCATCTCGTACAGCACGCAGCCGAACGCCCAGATGTCGCTGCGCTTATCGGTTGGCCTGCCGCGGGCCTGTTCCGGACTCATGTAGGCCGGTGTGCCTATAATCCGGCCGGGTTCGGTGATAGTGCTTTGCCGGTTCGCCGCTTCGCCGCCAACCGCCTTGGCTAAACCAAAGTCCAGCACTTTCACCTTGCCTTCCGGCGTGATCTTGATATTGCCGGGTTTGAGGTCGCGGTGTATCACATCGTGCTCGTGAGCCGCAGCCACTGCCTCAGCTATTTGCAGGGCTATCGTTAATACCTCTTGGAGCTTAAGCTTCGATTTAGCGATCCGCTCAGCTAATGTCTGGCCGGGGACGTATTCAAGAATAAGATAGCCGACACCCTCGGCTCCTTCGAGGACTTCGTGAATTGTAGCGATGTTTGGATGATTCACCGAAGCCAACAGGCGGGCCTCGCGTGAAAAACGCGACCGGGCCTTGGGATTGGCCATCACCTCGGCCGGCAGGCTCTTGATAGCGACGTAACGATCCAGTTTAGTGTCGTGGGCCAGGTAAACTACCCCCACAGCACCACGTCCTAATTCCTGCTCAATCCGGAACGGACCGATTTGAGTGCCCGGCCCTGTCACCGAACCGTCAAATGAGCGTGTCGGAACAGGTCCTTGATCTTTAGGCCGCTTATTATTATGTCCATTCGCTTCGCTCATCAACTTTCCTTACTGCAAATGTACTTTCGTACAATATCCGCAAAGAACGGCAAAAACAGCGAACCATGAGAACACAAACTGCGTGCCTGGTAAGTATAGGCTCTGCTCCAAACCGTTGCAATTGTAAAAATCTCCTAATCATGGTAAGGAAGCGTGTCTGCCTATTAGCCCTAACCTTGGGGGCAGTCTTCGGATTAGTCCAATTGAGCAAGCGTCGTTTAAGCACCCAGATGGTCGGGGCCAGCTTCAAGAGCCTGGTTAAATTCACGCCGGGCGAATTGATTGAGGTTCGCCCGGCGGTTTATGTGCAGAACAACATGATCTTTATTACTGAACTTTTCCGGTGGCCGCCCACTCCACGCCGCGAGCAATAATCTTCTGCACGTTAGGAGTCATCAGGGCCTTGCGGTCGTGACCGAAGGCGTTGTGAACGGTTCGGCCCTTGCCGTAGCTCAATGTGAATACCAACGGCTCGGTTTTCTTGCTCCAGTCGGAATCGGCCTGCACCAGCACGTTGATCTTACCGGTGCCCTGCAGCTTTGCGTATAGTTCATCGTCGACATCAAAGTCCTCAAGCCCGGCGGTAATAGGATGTTCCTTGTTGGCCACCTTGGCTTTGAAGACAGCTCGCGGGCCGTGACCCGATGTGCCCATCACCCATTTTCGGCCGCAGAGCTTGCCGAATTCCTCCCACTTGCCGAATGAAGCACTTGCCAGGTGCTGGACGAAGAAACCCTTTCCGCCCTTGACGAAGTTCAGCAGGTTCTCCTGGGCTTGCCCCGGAAGCATTTTTATCCGCCGGCTGAAGATTGTAAATACGATTACATCATACGCCTTCAGCGCGGTCTCCGATTCGAGGATCAGCGGATCTTCGCACACCTTGACGTCGAACTTCTTGGTTTTGACTAATATCTCCCGCGTGGTCTCGGACATTTCGCGCCAGGGATGAACATTGACATCATCGCCGGTAATCAGCAGAACCTTAATCGGGGCAGGCTTCTGGGCCGCATTAGCTGCATCACAAAAACTCAGCGCCACAATACATATCAACGCCAAAACAAAAACTGAACGTCGCATCTGTCTTCTCCTTTCTGTCAAAATATCAAAGTTGGTGTCCACCGTGAATCGTCCGCCCGGCTAAGGCTGACGCATCGGCTCGTCTAATCATACCAGCCGAATTGCCGTATGCAAGAAGTATTGCCGGGCATGGCAAGATAATATCGAATATCAGTACTAAAAATCGCTATGCTGCATTGATGCAGGCCAAAAGCGTAAATCCGATTCATGGGATGGACACATCGGAATTCGGCTTGAAGTTCCGGTGCCATTTTTGTATCCACAAATCTTCCAGCGGCACCCTTTCAACTCGGCTGTCCACGAATCCGATATTGATCGCTTTTTTATGCCGGTCGACGCAGAATCGCCCCATGAAGAATCCTTCGCCGTGAGGGTACTCCGGATAACCCGTCTGGCCGGTGATGTCATCCGGCACCGCATCGGCCGCGAAAGGCCACGAGCCGACCCAGATCGAATCGCCCAGCAGCGGTACACTGCCCCGGGCGTCCGAATATTTCTTGAAGAAATTACCCGCCGGAAATTCCGGGGCGTAAATCGGATCGTCGGGCAGCAGCCATAAATTCAGGCCGTAGCTGCCCTCGCCGCCCATGAAGCGCCACGAGAGATACGCCGAACCGTAGTACGATTCGTCCGTGCGGTCCTGCCGTTTTGTCGCCGGGCAGAACGCCACCCGCATCATCCCCTCGATGTGTGCTTCCGGGTTATACTTATACGCCTTCTCGCTCAGATATGGCGCCAACTGATGGAACCAATACTCGCCGGACTGATGAGAGAACGGCATCGTTTTATCTTCGTGATCCATCGCATAAAGATTCATCGCCAGGCACAACTGCCGAATATTGCTCTGGCAGGCATTCGAACGGGCCTGCTTGCGGACAGAATTGAGTGCCGGCATCAATATCGCCATCAACAATGCGATAATGGCAATTACCACCAGCAGCTCTATCAGTGTAAATGCCCTTTGCTTATTCATAATGACTATCATAATATCCTAATTCGCAGCCCTATTCCAACATTTTCCACGAGCACAACTAATGAAGGATCGGTACAAATCGGCGTCCAATCCGGCCAATAAGTCATCAAAAATTGGCTTTGATTGGCTTTGTTTTTTCGCTGCATCCAATTGCTAAAATTCACATAAACCATTGTTATTACTGACTTAGCACAAATTCACCCTCCGGCAAATTGGCTTTGTTTTTTCAA
>CBDVBU010000289.1:0-5334 GCA_965372295.1 uncultured Phycisphaerae bacterium | reverse complement strand
ATCTGATGTATGCTTTTCATTAAATAAATGTTTTACTTTTTAACTTTAAAGCGTCCGGCCAAGCTTCCGGTAATGTGTTGTTAAAGAGCAGGTTTTTTTATGGGGATATTGGTATGAAAAATAGGGAGAAACAATTATTAGTTTTTTTGGTAGTCATGGAAGTAGTAATTTTCTTACCTCAACATGAGGCGGCAGCAGAAGTGGAAAAAGGATTTGAATTAGAGTTCTATGGCGGAACCATGAAAACCGATATGGGACAGATGTTTACAGTTGCTCCGGACAGGACGATAGTGACGGAGTCAGAAGATGGAGAAACTTTTGGATTGCGTCTGGGATATAATTTCAATCCCAATCTTGGACTGGAATGGAATGCTGCATTTTCTACGGCCACGTACGATGCCATCCTTTACGATGACGCAGGTGCGGAATACTCTGAGGATGAGACTACTGGACTATTCGTTACCGACCTCAACCTTGTGCTTCACCTACTCAAAGGCCCTATCGTCCCGTTCCTGACCGCGGGGGGCGGCATCATAGGTACGGTTGATCAGGCTCTCTTCGCATACAATTACGGAGGAGGAGTTAAAATATTCCTGACAAAAAAAATTGCAATTCGAGTGGATTATCGGGAATACTTTGGAGAGATTGATGACGACTTAGAGGAGGTAGTAGGTGTCGGACCAGGTCCAGTTTTTTACGAACACCCATTTTCATACAAAGAAGACTTTCACCTACGAGAAATCAGTATCGGATTAACATTCGCATTCTGAAGAACTTAAAGGATATCTATGATGTGTAACATATTAAAGTACCAAATAACAACCGTTTTGTTCATTTCATTGTTAATAAGCAGTGAATCTATTGGTCAGAATTCAAAGCGACATTCTTTCGAAATCGGCCCTGAGGTATATTACTTCGGTTACTCGGAGTATCGGGAATTGGTATTGTTTGGCATTCCATCAGGTATAGATGAAACCGTAATGGAAGAGGATGGCATATTTTATGGGGTAACCGGTGCATATACTTTTCGTGGCTGGAAAACTAATGAGGGAGGTCTTTGGTCCGAAAGGGGCTTAATGCTGCGAGCTGAAGGTCGGTTCGCTTCAGGTAAAGTTGATTACGATGGAAGTTTACAGGATGGCTCCCCATTGACAATTACCGATATTGATAACCATACAATGGAGTTTAGGGGATTAATTGGGCTTGGTAATTCGAATTTCGATTCTTCTCTGTATACCGGTTTTGGTTACAGGTACCTCAATGACGACTTGTCAAAATTCTCTGGCGGATATGAGAGAGAATCAAATTATTATTATATTCCAGTAGGACTAACTTTTGATGGCATGGAAAACGCGGATGGCTGGAGTGCCGGTTTAACATTCGAGTTCGACTTTTTATTGAGAGGATTACAGAAAACACATCTCAGTGATACTGGTTTAGGTTTCTCCGATTTTGAAAACAAACAGAAAAAAGGATGGGGCTTGCGCGCCTCAATGAAATTTATAAGGCATGGGGAAATAGATTTTATTCTCGAACCGTTTGCCAGGCTTTGGGTAATTGACGATTCGGAAGTTGAGATAATTGAAGGCGGTATCCCTGTTTATGAACCTAAAAACGAGACCCTCGAGGGTGGCATTAATATTGTCATAAGATTTTGATAATTACTTCAATTTGAAATTGCTGAGTTCAAATACAAATGAAATAATAGGGACAAAAAATCAATTGTGGTACAGATGGTAGAAACTGAGGTGAAGTTACATAATTATAAAGCTTGAAGTGTGTGGAATTGTTTTATCAAAGTGTATATGGAAAATCCAAGATAAGAAGGAAGACAATGAAAAACGGAAGCTATTTTGTTCTGTTTCTATCTCTTACATTCACTCTATTTGGTTGTGCAACGGGAGGAACAGCAAAGAATATTCGTAACAACTACGATATAGAAAAAGAACCGTATAAATCTATTATCATTGGAAAAGTCGATATCAAGCAGGAAGGCACGATAGGAATTATAACAAGCCGGTCTATCGTAATTAAAAAGGCAGCGTCAGATGAGGAGATCCCATCTCCTCGGGTAGGAGAGTACTTTTTCATCTCTCTCGATGAGGGAGAGTATGTGATCGAATCAAGCTGGATAGGTTTTGGCGCGTTAGGTGCAATGGGCTATGGATATCCCGCACAGGTATATGTTAAATTCAGGGCCAAACCCGGTGAGGTTGTCTACATCGGTAATCTGACCGTAACATACAGGTTCTCTGGTACGGGTATGGTAGGTAGAGACATTTTAGTTTCCGATCAATATGAAGCAGCGATTAATGCGTTCAGGAAAAAATATCCAAAAATACAAGCTGATGTATAAAAGAGTCTAATTGAATATGGCGGCAATTCGTCGGAACAGATAGATATTCCCGTAACGCAGAAACAGATGTACGACGAAGGGTTCCTGCAAATTGATCCGGCCCAAGACCCAGTAGGTGGTTCTATTGTTGTGATCATCGCAACAGATGAACGCCTATGGGAACGTTGGAAAGCAAGAGGTTGGGACTCTACGCAACGTGATCACCTGGTTCAGCAAAGCAAAGAAGATATTCTAGCGATCATTGAGGCATTAAAGAAGAGATCGCTATTTGTTAGTGTAAGGTTGCAACAAAGCGAGAATCCCGAACAGGTATCCTTCGAGGAAGATTTTGCTTTGATTGAACCTATCATCCAGTTCAGAGAGTGGTTGATAAGGATGCGTGAACCAATGGCACAGCGTACCATAGAAATCCAAGTGAGGGATTTGGGAATGTCCTATCTTCAGTGGATCAAAAGGTTGCTCGACAGTATCGAGGTAGCCGCTAAGGACTTAAAAGGAGCAGCTAAAGAATGATTGGGGGTAATTCTAAACATGTGAATTATTAGTTGAAGTAGAGTCTTTGGCAAGATTCCAAACCAACTGGTCTGCTCCCCCAAAACTGGTCCAGTCTTTATGAGAGGATAACCGACAGTAGAAGTATATTTTTCAAAGGAATCCTCTTATGAAAAAGAAGTTTAGTGGACCACAGATCGTGGCAAAATTTAGAAATTGCGAAAATCCAGGTAGAAACTAGGGACAGCAGAGCAGCCGACAAGGCCGCCATCCAGCGGGTGAGAGTCCCGCCGTGCCAATTGCCCGATTCAGGCACGTAGCGATACCACAGTTCATGGTGGGTAACCGCATGGGTTCGTCGTAACGATGAGGGTGAAGTAATGTTCGTGATTTGTTCGTAACAACGGCAAAGAAATAATACACATAATAGTGGGTCAATGTTTGCTTTCGCGGTATTCCACAATTAACTCTCAATTCATGCATTAAAACCGAAACCAGCCTCAAATAGGCTTGTTGTTTATTTCACAAATAAAAAACTTGCCAAATGCAGGCTCGTGAGGATAATGGTTTTTATAAAGTTTGAACGAGTTTTGTGCCGGGATCTAAAAAGTAACATCCGGAACAAGCATAATCTTTATTCAATAACCGTCTATCAGAGACCAGTCATTAGGAGAAGACCCACGATGAATGAAATTAGCAAAAAAAGCACATCGCGTCGCGAATTTTTGAAGGATACCGGCCGAATCGCTGCGGCGTCGACTATCGTAGCCGGGATTGCCCCGAGCCTTTATGCAAGAAGTAGTAACACCATCAAGTTGGCCTTGATCGGCTGTGGCGGCCGCGGCGCGGGCGCCGCCGTCAACGCGCTTTCGGTCAGGGACGGCAGCACCAGGCTGGTCGCCATGGCCGATGTCTTCCCCGAACGCCTGCGGGGAAAGTACAATGCCATCCGGCAGCAGTTTGAGGCAAAGGTGGACGTTCCGGCGGACCGCCGGTTTATCGGGTTCGACGCCTACAAGCAGGCGATGGACTGCCTCAAGCCGGGGGACATCGCGATCCTGACTACGCCGCCGGCGTTTCGCTGGGTGCATTACACTTACGCCGTCGAAAAGGGGCTGAACGTCTTCATGGAGAAGCCCGTGACCGTGGACGGCCCCACCAGCAAGCGAATGTTCAAACTCAACGAAGCCGCCAAAGCAAAGAACCTAAAGGTGGGCGTGGGCCTGAACTCCCGCCACGCCCGGCACCTGCAGGAATTAGCCAAACGCGTTCACGACGGCGAAATCGGCGAGATCATCCTGGAGCGAGGCTACCGGATGCACGGGCCGGCCGGGTACTTTCACTCTCTGCCCAAGCCGGAGGGCATCAGTGAATTGATGTACCAGATTAAGCGATTCCACAGCTTCATCTGGGCCAGCGGCGGCAACTTCAGCGACTTCTACATCCACATCATCGATCACCTCAGTTGGATGAAAAACTCCTGGCCCGTCAAGGCACAGGGGCTGGGTGGTCGCCATTATAAGACGAGTCCTGACGGCGTCGCCTATGTGGACCAGAATTTCGACACGTACTCGGTGGAATACACCTTCGCCGACGGGGCGAAGATTTTCTTCGACGGGCGTTGTATAACAGGCTGCTACAACAACTTTTCGAGCTACGTTCACGGCACCAAAGGCAGCGCTATCGCTTCCCGAAACGGCGATTGCGGCGGACCTTCGGCTATCTTCAAAGGGCAGACCCCGGAACGGTCCGAAAAGGTGTGGGAAGCCAAAGTGCCTCGCGATCAACGAGACTGGTACCAGAATGAATGGAATGATCTGATGGACGCCATTCGCAAGAACCAGCCTTACAACGAAGTGGATCGTGGCGTGAACGTCAGCCTCATCACCTCGATGGGGCGCATGGCGGCGCATACCGGCCAGGAAATCACTTACGAAGACATGCTCAACTGCGAGCACGAGATGGCGCCAGGCCTCGATAAGTTGACTATGGATTCTCCCGCACCTCTGCGTGCCGACTCCGAAGGCAGATATCCGATTCCCCAGCCCGGTATCGTCAAAGACCGCGAATACTAAGAATTCGCATAGTACAATTCTTGTCAATTTACCGCTGGTTTCGGCTCGGCCGGATCCAGCGGTTTGTTTTAGACGTGTGGTTGCCCCTCAAAGCCGAAGCATGTGTTTAGCCAAGTGCTTTAGTTTTTGTAGCGATACATCCGATAACATAAGTAGCAACGATATGCAGAGCATGTTATGGATGATCGTACAAAAGCAATTATTGAAGAATTGCGAGCTGAAGTCGAACACCTCAAAGAGCGGATAGAATCACTTGAACAAGAGAACCGCCGGCTGCGAGAAGAACTGGAGAGAGCTCAGCAGCAGGCGGCTCGCCAGGCAGCTCCTTTTCGCCGAGAAGAACGAAAAAAGATTCCTCCGGATGAACAGAAACCTCCGGGGCGAAAACCAGTCCCTGACGGCTGATTGCTC
>CBDVBU010000288.1:0-5344 GCA_965372295.1 uncultured Phycisphaerae bacterium | reverse complement strand
CAGGCAACACGTCAGGAAGTATGTTATAACCTTCCTCCAATAATGACCTTTCAAACTTCTTCTAATTCTTTTCATCATCCATCCCCTAATAAAAATTGCTATCTAAATTCGTCCATGCACTATTATCTCTCCATGTATGTAATTCGCCCCCAATATATTTTTAGTTAAAAGGCTACCACCGCAGCATTGCGCTTGCGCTGAGCCGGCCTTTTCCACTGTTGGTGTCAACGGTATCCTTCAGTGGATGGCCATAATACAATGCTCCGCTGAAATTATTTCCAATCTCGAAAGCCACACCTACGCCTACCGAATAGATCGTCTGATTTCCCTTCTCACCCGGCACCGGGCTTTCTACATTGGTCCGGCCATAATCAAAAAAGGCAAGCGGCGCCAGTTTTTTCAGCTCTTCGTTGGCCACAGTTTCGGACTCAACAGCCTGGCTATGCCTGACCAGATCATACTCGTATTGAATCGAAGCCAATATCCCGCCATCGGCAACAATTTCATATTCGTCATATCCTCTGACCGTGTACATGCCTCCGAAGGAAGTCATTTTTGCAGGGACCAGTCTTTCAGTAGGCTCTATCCATCTGCAGGTACCTCTGAGCTGCTGAACCTTATTTTGATCCACGTACTGACTGTGGTTGGCCGCCATCGTATAAATCGCAAAGTCCCGCTCCGCGTTCGTCCGTGCACCGGTAAGCGTCACAGTATCCCAAAACGCTTCCTGGTCGGAACCGCCGAAACTCTGGACCCTGTTGAATATTAAAGAAGTATTTGACATATCATCCCTGTGATGAATATTTGCCCCGATCCCCCATAATTCCATCTCGACATCGGTTGAGAAAAGCTGAGGAAATAATGAAGAGTCGATATCGCTTTCCTCGTGGCTCAGAGATCCGCTAACGTCGAAGAACCAGTTTTGTTCCTGGTAGATATTGTAACGCAGTATGGCTCCATAAAACGAACCGCTGCCGAGGAAAGTAAACGGCCCGGACTCCGGATCTATGTCGAACTCGCTGTATCCACCATAAAGGTTAAGGCGAAGCCGGGGACCCATTACCGGAAAGTCATAACTGCCGAAAACTGAGTAGTTCTCATCTAAAGAATCCAGAGCAGCCTGAACAAGGGTGGTTAATCTGTCATCTATGCCCAAAAGGTTCGTATTGATTACACCGACCCTCGGTGCCCATTCTCTTTCGTTCGTGCCGGAATTATCCGCCTGGATGAAGTAATGCCAGGGATCTGTTTCGTAAACGTCATACTGGATCGCCAACGTGTTCGGCTCAGCGCCTCTGGACACAACGGCGGATACGTGCCTGTCAGGATTGAGATTGAGAAGATTGACCAGATAATCCAGTGATTTCTTACTGGCCACTTTATCGCGTTCTATGGGTGACCATTCCTCAAGAGCAGAGCGGCGAAGATAGCCTTCCTCAACCTCATTTCGTTCGGCGTCGTAATATTTTATTCTGACTTCGCTAACAGGGGCCTCAAGAATATTTATTGGTAAAATTCCATCCACCAGCTCATTGCCATTTTTGATCGCCCCTTCCGGCACGTACACATATATGCCGGAGTAATCGTTTTGTTGGTATACGGAAAGTATGTATTGCGTTAGGCCCTGAATAGTCCTTAACGAGACTTCTCGGGGCTGGCCGGGCATCGATACAATTTCCTGGATAGGCCTCAGGTCATAAAGAAACTGGCTATCAGCCCGAGACTGCGGCTGACCGGAGGCATTATAAACAGCCGGCATGTACTCCAGCAACTCTCCGGTTGATATCAGGGCGTTGCCGCTGATGCGTAGTTCCCTTACGACCAGACGCGTGGTTGTATCTTCCAACAAATTCAGTTCCTCTGTTGTCTGGGCTTCCGCGGCAGACTGAGCAACACAGACTACCAATCCCACGTAGAAAAGAACAACCCACATTTTCCTTCTTAATGTACCCATCTTGCAACCTTTCCAGACTAAATAATCCATCCTTAATTGACTAAATACATCTTCCTTCTTGCCCGAGCTATTATCATATCAAAAGTGGATATGAAATTCAAGGAAATAATACATCTCCTTATGGCTTTTTGGCGTTATCAGTACTTTTATCGGGGTTATCAACATTTTTCTGGGACCTATCGGTTTTTCTTTTTGGGTGCGTTATTAACACTGATAACCGCGTTTTTAGAGCTCTTCTGTGTTTAAGAATACTTGATATTAAAAGTGGACAAGAGACTTAGGGACTTCCAGAAAACTCCATTTAAAAAAATTACTCCATTATTTATATTATCTATTATCGGCAACTGTAAAGATTCTCTGTATTTTTTAAGGCGTGATTTCGAAAATGATTTATGAAATACGAATCAATGCCGCAGGAAATTACGTAAATTGGTCGCGTCCATCGGGAAGATTTGTTATTCTGTTTATGGCGAAAATTAAGATTTTGAATTGAAGTTCTAATATTGATATTTATTGCGTGAAAGGAACATTTATGGAACGGAAGAATCTTTTTGCTCTGGCCTTTACGCTGCACGCGGCATTTTTATTATTGAATCCCGGCTGCGCCGTAGCGGCGCAGATTCAGCCGCCGGAGGCTCTGATCGGGCACCGGGTCGGAGCCGATTACAAGTTAGCACGCTACGAGAAAATTCGGCAGTACTTTAAACAGGTAGGCGAGAATTCCCGCCGAGTCAATGTGCGTGACATCGGGATTACCACCGAAGGCCGGAACATGATCATCGCCGAGATTACGGATGATGCCTCCCCGGCACGAATCGAACAGGCGGTCGCGCACCAAAAGCAAATTGCCGATCCTCGCTTGATCAAAAACGAGCGGCACGAAAGTGACCTTATCGCCAATGCAAAAGTCGTGGTGCTTGTGAATTGCAATCTGCATTCCACGGAGATCGCTTCCAGCCAGATGGCGATGGAGCTGCTTTACGATCTGGCTACCGGGACATCGCCGGAAATCAATGAGATACTAAAGCGGGCAATAATCGTGCTGATTCCCAGCGCCAATCCCGATGGGCTTGATAAAGTCATCGACTGGTACGAGCGCTCGCTGGGCAAGCCCTGGGAAGGAACGGGGATGCCGTGGCTTTATCAAAAATACGCCGGCCACGACAATAATCGCGACTGGTTTATGCTCAACCTGAAGGAAACCCGCTTAGTGACACGGGTGATCTACGAGCAGTGGCTGCCCAACATCGTATATGACATTCACCAGATGGGCAGTTCGGGGGCAAGATTTTTTGTACCGCCTTTCTTCGATCCGAAGAATCCGAACGTCCATCCGCTTAACGACCACATGATGCTTATCATCGGGGGACACATGGGGGCCGAGCTTACGCGTGCCGGCAGGAAAGGCATTCTAAACAGTGCGATGTACGATAACTGGTGGCAGGGAGGATTTCGCACCACGGCCTATCGGCATAACATTACGGGAATCCTCACCGAAGCGGCGAGCGTGCTGATTGCCTCGCCGATTTTTCAGCGCAAAAGCGAATTGAGAGGAAGCAGGCGGGGCATGCCGAATTATGCCATCGCGACAAACTTTCCCGAACCATGGCCCGGCGGCTGGTGGCGACTGCGCGATATCGTGGACTACGAAAAGATTGCCTGTATGAGCCTGTTTACATTGGCGGCGCGGTACCACGATATGATCAAGAGCAATACAATCAAACAGGCCCGCGATGCAATAGAAAAGGGCAGGACCGAGCCACCGTTTGCGTGGCTGGTTCCTCCCGATCAGTTCGATGCCCGGACCGCGGCGGAAATGGTTTCGATCTTACACGCCACGGGAGTCGAGATGCATCAGGCGGAGCGCGAATTTAAGGCCGACGGCGTGCAATATCCGGCAGGAACATACATCCTCTATTGCTCACAGCCATATCGTGCTCACCTGAACGACATGATGGAACGGCAGGTATATCCCAATCGGGCCTCCTATCCCGGCGGGCCACCCGAAGCCCCCTATGACACGGCAGGTTGGACGCTGCCCCTGCAGATGGGCGTACGGGTTGTCAGTGTGAATCAGCCGTTTGAATCCCGGGCGCGAAAACTTCAAGCTATAGCCATGCCGCAGGGCAAGCTGACAGAATCGCCGGAAGATACCGGCGGCTATGTCGTGCGAGCCGGCGCTAATGACAATTACCGCCTGATTAACCGTCTGTTCAAGGCCGGCGTTCCTGTTCGTGTAATTTCTTCTCAAGACCGCTGGAAAGATATTACCGGTATGGAGGTGCCGTGTGGTTCTTTGTTCATATCCGATGTGAACAGTCTGGCCGGAGCGGCATCGGAACTTCTTGAAGGAATATCCACCGTACTTACCGGCGTGCAGCAAAAATATTCGGATGTAGAAACTGCGATTGCGAATATGTCACCGCCGCGTTTGGGACTTTACCAGCCGTGGACGGCCAGCATGAACGAAGGCTGGACACGGCTCGTTTTGGATAATTTCGAGTTTGCCTATACTTCCGTGCATAATGCTGAAATCCGGGCCGGGAACCTTAAAGAACGATATGACTGCCTGATCCTGCCTTCTCTCAGTAACAGTTCGATCATTAAAGGACGAGCCGTGGATACGACCGAGCCGCAGTATGTGGGCGGCATAGGTTCCGAAGGAATTGTCGCGATGCAGAACTTCGTGCAGGATGGAGGGACACTGATCTGCACGGACCGCTCGTGTAATCTTCCGATAGAGCATTTCAATGTCCCTGTCCGCAACATCCTTAGCGGGAAATCGTCGAAAGATTTTTACTGCCCCGGCTCTATACTGCGCATCAGTGTAGATCAAAAGCATCCGGTCGGTTACGGCTGCCCCCAATGGGTCTCGGGGTACTTTGCGAGATCTCAGGCGTTCGAGCTGATCGAAGAATCGAAAAAAGAAGATAAGGACCCGCGAAGTCCCGGCGTTCGTTTCCCAGCTCGCGTTGTGGCACGATATTCGGATACGGTCCTGCTGGAAAGCGGATGGATAAGAGGAACGGAACTGATAGCCGACAAGCCGGCAATTGTTGAAGTTCAATACGGCAGCGGAAAAATTATTCTGCTGGGATTCCGGGTCCAGTATCGCGGGCAGTCGCATGGTACGTTCCGCCTGCTATTCAATGCAATCCTTGGCAGCACGATATACCACCAGAGTTGAAAGCCGCCGAAGGATCGATACCGGTCGTCCTTTATTCCTAAAACATTGCCATAGTAAAGTAACTGTTTTATTTGGGTCTTGTCTTCGACACTGATCTTTTTCATATTGAGATCCTCCATGAAAAATTATCAGCATTTCAGCTAACCTTTTAGCCTTCATTTAACTAAGGCATTTCTTCGGAAAAAGGTAACGCATTCTCTTTT
>CBDVBU010000287.1:0-5345 GCA_965372295.1 uncultured Phycisphaerae bacterium | reverse complement strand
TTGCCATTTTGTTAGGCGTCGGAGCCATAGCTGTTGTGGGCGTAAATATTGGCAGGTACTTTTACATGGGCCAAGACGATGCTGGTGTTCACATTTTTTACAACGAAGATTCCGAAGATGTCGTCACACTTGACGACAACGAAGTAACCAATGTAGAGCAAACCAGAAATGACCTGCAGGAGATAGAGATCCTGCGTCAGCAGGATAAGAGGCAGTTGATACGGGTCAATGAACTATTGGTCAACGGCAAGTTGGACACGAGAGTGTTTGTGTATCAGTATCAGCTCTCAGACGGCCGAACCATGGATATGCCGGAAGGTGACGAACTCAACTGGCTACTGGACAAAAAGCAGAGAGAAGAATGGCTCCAGCGCAAGAAGGATGCAGGCTCTGGAGAAGACTTTGGCGTTGCAGAGAAGGAATTCAAGGGCTGCATGTTCGTATTCAAACGGCAGAGATTCGTCCTTAGCGACGGAACCGAAGTTATCTGGTCCGTTGGTGAGCCTAAAGGCGACCAGTAGTCTCAAAATTGAATCCCCTCCAGACACAAAGGCCGGGCCTGATTGGCTCGGCCTTCTTTTGCGCGCATTTCTCGAAAGAGCCCATATTTTTTTATACCCAAAAGGGAGGTTCAATTGTGTTATAGGTGGTGTTGATCCTAAGCTTGGGAAAGTAACTCGCTGATGCTGGAAGACAGAGTGCTGATATGGAAGTTCAAGTGCGGCAGCGGTGACGCTCTATGCCGGATTTACGAGAAGTACAAAGATGACTTACTCAGGCTGGCGACCATTCTCCTGAACGATGTGAGCGATGCCGAAGATATAGTGCACGATGTCTTTGTATCGTTCGCGCAATCGGCCGAGACGCTGGGACTCAGCGGAAACCTTAAGAGCTATCTGCTGACCTGCGTCGCCAATCGCGCCCGAAACAGAAACCGCGCGAATCAGCACCGGCAAACTGTCGCATTGGATGACACGGAAGTCGTTGTCTCAGATGTGAAGCGGCCGGATCAATGGCTTATTTGCAGTGAAGAATTGAGCAAGTGGAGTGACACAATGGCGCGACTTCCATACGAGCAGCGAGAGGTGGTCATCCTGCACCTGAGAGCCGAGATGAAATTCAGGGAAATAGCCAAGTTGCAGGACATCTCAATCAATACTGTTAAAGGCCGATATCGGTATGGACTGGATAAGTTGCGGTCAATCTTGAATGGCGAGGTGGAAAAGTGAGATCGACAGAGAAGATAAAGAAATTGATTAAGAATTTGAATTTGCATATTGATACTAATTCAGAAGCGGATCAAAGAGTTCTCGGTGAATTGCTCCAGGCACAGGAGAAATCCCAAAAGACAGAACCGGCGTCTGCTTCACCGAAGATAAGGAGACAAAAAATGTCAGATAAAAGCAGAGCTTGGAAAGTAGCTGCGGTGGTTGCCGTTGTGATAGGAGCCGGAGCTTTAGCAACGACGGTGGGCCTAAAGGTTCGAAAACTCTACTTTCAGGGTAGAGAATCCGACGGCACGTACATTTTCCAGACGAAACCTGAGACAGTCGAGACTGAAGATGGCCGAACAGTGACCACTTCGCGTACGATTGGGGTCATGGTGAATCCGAATGAAACAATTGACGTGGATCAAAAAATAAAAGACTTAGAGGAAATTGGCCTGCTTCGCCAACAGGATGACAGAGAATTAATTAGAGTGACCGAGAAGGAAGTGAACGGCAAGCCACAGCCCAAGTCATTCGGATTCAAGTACGTACTTTCAGACGGGCGTGAAGAAACGATAGGTGAAGGCGACCCTGACACGCAGGACCGTGAGAGAAGCCTAACCGAAGAGCAGCGGGAAGAACTTCTCAGCCTCCGCCTCGATCGAGGTAAAGAAGAGTATATCGGCATTGAGGAAAAGCAAGTGCGAGGCCGCATGTTCGTATTCAAACGGCAAAGATTCGTTCTGAGCGACGGAACCGAAGTTATCATATCCGTCGGCAGGCCCAGCGAAGACAGTCGGAACTCAGAAACGACAGTTGATATCGATCCGAAAGAAGCGTATCAAATCCTAAATGACAAGCGAGAAATTGCAAATCTGCGTAAACAGGACAAGAGGAAGTTGATAGGGGTCGACGAATTAGTGGCCAACGGCAAATTGGACAGGAGGGTGTTCGTATATCAGTATCAACTCTCCGACGGCCGAACCATGGATCTGCGGGAAGGTGATGAGCTTAACTTCGCCCTGAACAGCAAGCAAAGACAAGAATGGGTCCAGTGCAAGAACAGAGGCTCTGGAGAGGACCTTGGTACATACGAGGAAAAGGTCAAGGGCCTCTCATTCGTATTCAAACGGCAGAGATTCGTTCTCAGCGATGGAACCGAAGTTACCTGGTCGTATGGCACGCCCGAGGACGACCAGTAGTCTCAAAATTGAATTCCCTCCGAGCACAAAGGCCGGGCTTGTTTCGCCCGGCCCTTGCTATTATTTCGACACGGGGGAAGAATTATGAAAAATCGAATAATAAAACTCGCCACAGCCGCGGTGATAACTACAGCGGCGCTTATCGCCGTACAGCAGTCCGGCAGTTCAATCGACAGAACTATACCCGCTAGCACGGATGTTCCGGGAAATGTCCGGAAATATAAAACCTTAACGTGGAAGGTCACCATTCCGGATAAGGCGACGATTACCCAGAATATGGCCCTCGAACCATATTACGTCAGAGTTGTATGGCCGAGTGGAAAGGTTTGGCTGTTAGATCGTCACGAGAGAAAAGTTGTTCTGATGAATCCTGTGAAGAAAACAGCTAAGATAATGTTCATCGAAGACCAACTTCCGGACATGTACGAGACATTGAGCAACTTTAAGAATATGTCCCAGCTTCCTTCTGCCAAGCAGATAGGCCAACGCCAGATAGGCGAAACTCAGGCAATAGGTTTTCGTGCGTCCATTTGGCACGACCAGGTGACTGTCTGGGTCGATCCCCAAACCCAACTGCCCATCCGCATCGAATTTTTACGAACGAATGAATATGGCCAGACGGAACCAGAGTTCATCTGGAGCGATTTTGTTTTCGATGCTGAACTGGATGAATCATTGTTCAGATTTCACCTCACAGGATACGAGGTGCAAGAAGTTGATTCTGGTTGACGAAGATGGCCAAATAAGACAGCGGGAACTGCCAAACTTAGCTATCCGGCATGTATATAAACAGCCGGGCCGCTGGAAGAATAACCTCACAAAGACGAAACTAAGGCCGGGCCTGGTTGGCTCGGCCTTTTTTGTGCGCTGTTGTGTGTAGAGCGACATTTTGGGGCGGACAATTTAGGAAAGTGGCAAAAATATCGGTTTTCTTTATACTAAAACCATCTGTGCAATCGTGATATTAGTAATGAACGATCGTTCTTAAGGCTAAGCAAGGGAACCGGCGGATGATAGAAGACGAACTGCTTAAATGGAGATTCAAGCATGGCAGCAAAGATGCCCTGCGGCGGATCTATGAGAAGTATCTGAACCATCTGCTGACGTTGGCCATGGCTCTCTTGAATGATGCCGGCCGAGCCGAAGATGTTGTGCACGATGTCTTCGTGTCCTTTGCAGGATCCGCGAAGGATTTTAAGCTCGGCGGAAATCTGAAAAGCTATTTGACAACCTGTGTGATGAATCGTGCCCGGGACCGGATCCGGGCGCACCTCGTCTCCGCTCGGCATGAAGGCTTAGTTCACCCTGAGCGTAGTCGAAGGGCGAACTTGAACGGGCCGGATCACGCGATAATTTGCAGCGAAGAATCACAACGATTGAACCTCGCGATAGCACAGCTCCCGAACGAGCAGCGAGAAGTAATCGTTCTTCGCTTAAAAGGCGAAATGACATTCAGAGAAATCGCGAAGCTGCACGATGTCTCGGTCAACACGATTCAGGGTCGGTACAGGTACGGTTTGAATAAACTGCGGTCAATTTTGAACGGCGAGGTGGAAAAATGAGACCTAAAGATAATGTGGAAGAAGCTATTAAGAAGAAACTGAGTTTTACTGCCAGCACCGAATTACATGACCGAATGCTGGACGACGTTCTGAATGCACAAGAAAAATCGAAGAAAACAACATCAGCCACAACAAGGCCAAGAATAGGGAGAATAATCATGAAAAGTTCAATTACAAAATTAGCCGCCGCGGCAGTGATTATCATCGCAATAGCGCTTGCAACAAACTTTATGAATAAATCGATGCCCACAGCTTCCGCCCAGGAAGTACTCGCCCAGGCAACGAAGGCCGTATCAAATCTGCGCTCGGTTTATATCAAAGCACAAATACGCACAATCAGCCATGACAATTTCGAGCTGATCGGGCTCGATTACGATTTTGTGCCGAATGAAATGTGGAAAGAATTCGACGGCACGCCTCAGGGAAAATGGCGAATCGAAAAACCGGGACGAGTCGTTGTTATGGACGGCGAGTCCTCGCTATTGCTGATCCGCCCGAACCACGCAGCCGCAGGCGGAATCAATACCGGATTTGTTGGATGGTTGAAACCGCTACTGGATGTGGACAAAGTTCTGGACAGTGAAATCAAGCTCGCCCAGGAGCAAGGTTCAGAACTGGTGCTTACCCATGAAAAAGGCCTCGATGGAAAGGACAAGCTGCTCGTCAGCGTAGAGGCCCTTGCCCAGGATAACTTTACCAATGACTGGTTGAAGAACAAGTCAATCGACGCCTCCGACAACCTTAGAATTTACACTTTCGACGCAGAAAGCAATTTGCTGGAAACTCTTGAGGTCTATGTGCACACTAATGGAGAAGATGTGTTGGTCTTTCAGATAACCGATATTGAATACAACCTGGAAATTGATCCGACATTGTTCGCTTTAGAACTTCCCGAAGATGTTATCTGGTATGGTCAGCCGAAGGAGTTGGCGGACAACGAGAAATATGAGCAGATGGGACCTAAGGAGACGGCGCAGGCCTTCTTTGAGGCTTGTGCAGATGAAAATTGGGAAGAAGTACTAAAATTCCGGACTACCTCAGCGGTTGACCAGAGAATCAAGGACTATCTTGGCGGCGTAGAGATCATCAGTATCGGAGAACCTTTCAAATCCGGTCGCTATCCCGGCTGGTTCATACCTTATCAAATCAAGTTCAAAAACGGCTCTATCAAGAAAATGAATCTGGCAGTCCGTAACGACAATCCGGCAAAACGATATGTTGTTGACGGCGGAATTTAAGAAAACAGCTTAACCAGTCTATCAATAGAGCACCATAAAAGGCCGGGCCTCATTAGCTCGGCTTTTTTTATGCGCTATTTGCGAGGCAAATAAGGATTTTCGCGTTCGCACTTTCGGAAAATAACAGAAAATGAT
>CBDVBU010000286.1:0-5351 GCA_965372295.1 uncultured Phycisphaerae bacterium | reverse complement strand
GTCTTGTTCCAGGGACAACTTATTACTGGCGAATCGATGAGATCAATGATCAGCATCCGGACAGTCCGTGGAAAGGAGATGTCTGGAGTTTTATGATTACTCCCAGCACGGCTTATGCCCCTGAGCCTGCTGATGGCGCCGAATTTATAGATCCCAATGTGACCCTTAGCTGGGAGCCGGGTTTTGGCGCGAAATTGCACACTGTGTATTTCGGCGATAATTTTGACGAGGTGAACAACGCCTCCGCAGGACGCCCGCAGGGAACTGCAACTTATACTCCCGGCCTCCTTGAATTAGGCAAAACCTACTACTGGCGGGTCGATGCGTTTGATGGACGTGACACCCATAAGGGCGATGTCTGGAGCTTTACAGTCGGGGCGGGAGTACCACCCGATGCGGTGAGAGGAAATATCTACGTCGATGCGGTTAACGGAAACGATAACAACAACGGATCGACACCGCAAGCAGCTTTCGCAAGCATTCAGAAGGGTATCGACACAGCAGCGGATGGCGACGTAGTTCTAGTTTATCCGGGGCTGTACCTGGAAGAAATCAATTTCCTGGGTAAAATGCTGACAGTGCAGGGTGTAGCTATAAGTCCTGCCGGTGTGCCAGTACTCTGGAATCCGGGTGATTTTGCAGTTTCGTTTTACTACGGCGAAGGCCCCGGCAGTATCCTGAAGAATTTCATCATCAGAGACAGCTTCATGGGTGTCTTCATTGCCGATAGTTCCCCCACTATCAGCAATCTGACAATAGTGGGTAATAAGTACGGCATTGAAGCCTACGCCGACTCAGAGCCGGACATCAGCAACACCATTCTCTGGAACAATACTGACGGTGACCTGTTTGGGTGCCGGGCCTGGTACAGTTGTGTCGAACGAGGAGGCGAAGGTAACATTACGGCCGATCCGATCTTCGTCGATCCCGACAACGACGACTATCATATACGCTCCGAGCGGGGCCGATATTGGCCGGAGCATGATATATGGGTGCTCGACAAAATCACCAGCCCTTGTGTTGACGGCGGCGATCCTGACACTGATATATTAAATGAGCCGCTGCCCCACGGCGGTCGGATTAATATTGGCGCCTACGGCGGCACGATGGAAGCCAGCTTATCACCAAACGAACAAAATTTACCGGGTCAGGCTTACAATCCCAATCCCCCCGACGGGATTGATGATGTTGAAGTGTATGATGTCATATTGAGCTGGACCCATGGCGCATACGCTGTCTCACATGACGTCTATTTCGGAACGAATGATTCTCTCGATTTTATGGGTAATCAGACCACGACGGAATTCGATCCTGGTATGCTGGATCCAGGTACTACATACTTCTGGCGTATCGACGAAGTCAACCTCAACGGCAAGAGAACAGGTGCAATGTGGAAGTTCACAACATCAGACAAGTGGCCGCCCAAAGGCAGGGCTTGCTTCCTCGGTGATACGTCTGTTTGGGTAGATGGGACACTCGTGCAAATCTCGAAAGTTGCCGCAGGTCAGACAGCCGCTACAGTCGCTTGTCCGGCGCCAGCAACAACGCAAATCGAAAAACTCGAAGAGCATGAGGGGACATTTGCGTGCTATGATGTTTTGCTTGAGAGCGGAAACTGTATCAGCGTAGCAGAGAATCATTACTTCCTGGCAGAATCAGGGCAATGGATATCTCTGCAGAATCTAAAAGCAGGGATAAAACTGAAAACATCGAAAGGCTCGATCGGGATTATAAGTGTAACCAAAAGACCAATGCCTTATATCGGCAAGGTCTACAATCTCAAAGTCGAAGATTCAGACCGTTATCTGGTTGGTAAAGACGCAGTCATCGTACGCGATTACTAAAGCCTTCTAAAAAATAAATTTTAACTCATGTTGTCATGCTGAGCGAAGCGAAGCATCTGGTCTTAGAATATAGATCGAAGATTCTTCGCTCCACTCCATTTCACTCAGAATGGCACGCGGGCCATTTTTTGAAAGGCCCTAATGAATCGCACCTGTGCTCGGCCGAAGTAAGTTGAATCCGTTAACGGCACGGAAGATATCTGGTGGATTCTCGTAGGACAGGACTATCCCTGCCTGTGGTGGGAATCGACCGAAGATGGAGAATGATCCGTCATGCGAAAAGCAAAAGGCTTTACGTTAATAGAGCTATTGGTGGTGATTGCCATTATTGCGCTGCTGATAGCGATCCTGCTGCCTGCCCTGCAGAGAGTTCGGAAGCAGGCCAGGGCAGTTGTCTGTCAGGCTAACCTGAAACAGTGGGGAACGACAGTAGCCATGTACGTAGAGGACAACCAGGGACGCCTTCCCCGCGACTTTGTCGTTGGCTATAGCATATGGTTTCTCGTCGGCTCGGTTGTAAGCAGCGATGACCCGAACGTACCTGAGTCATTACACCCCGTTGACACAAAAGGCATAGCCTGCTGCCCTTCGGCCGTCAGACGTGGGAAGAATCGATTCGCTTATTCGGTCAGTGGTGAAACGACTGTGGAGGGATGGAAGGGTTCAACATTCGAAGCCTGGGAGATGACAAGCCCAGGTCCGCCGTTTCGCAGTAGCTACGGCTTAAACGACTGGTTGTTCCATATCCACTACCGATTCGATGCTTCTTCTGTTCCACTTCGCTATCGTTTCCGTCAACCCTACACGGAAATCTTCTCCATTAAAGGTAAGGCCCAAGTCCCCGTGCTTCTCGATTCAATAAGATCTTCGGGTCGTCCTGATTCTTCGGGTCGTCCTGATATTTTCCTTCGTCCGCCAAGATTCCCCGATCGTGACGGTCCTGGTATGGAGCCATTTTGCATAAACCGGCACAACGGGCACGTAAACGGTCTTTTCCTCGATTGGTCGGTAAGAAAGATCGGGCTTAAAGAATTGTGGACGTTGAAATGGTATGCAGAGTTCGACACGGCAAACGAATGGACCAGGGCCGGCGGCGCCCAACCGGAGAACTGGCCGGAATGGATGAGGAACTTTAAGGACTACTGAGAAATGGTGATCGCCGACGAATATCTGAATTCGGCATTCGAAATTTACCAGCGGATGGTTTACAATTCCTAACCTGTTAGTTTACACTGTATCGATATGTCGTCTAAGTCAGCTAAAATCCTGTTAACCGGTTTGCCGGGCTGCGGCAAAACAACCCTGATAATGAAAATCGTCGCCGAGTTGGACTGCACGTCCGCGACAGGATTTTATACCGAGGAGATTCGCGAAAATAATACGCGCAGAGGTTTTTGCTGGAAACGCCTCGATGGTACCCGTGGGATTCTTGCTCACGTTGACATTAAGAGCCGTTTTAAGGTAGGCAAGTACGGCGTCGATGTTACCGGCTTTGAAAAAGCGGTACTGCCCATTCTGGATACCGAGCAAACCGACGCGGAATTATTCGTCATCGATGAGATCGGTAAGATGGAATGTTTCAGCGAGAAATTTATCGCCGCGGCGCGAAAACTTCTTGCCTCCGACAAATCCGTATTGGCTACAGTGGCGCGAAAAGGCGCCGGACTTATCTCCGAAGTAAAAAATCATCAGGGCACACAATTGTTCAATATTACCCGTGAAAATCGTGAGAAAACAGTCGCCGAAATCTTACAATTACTGTCGTTCCTGGGAAGATAAGATGGAGATGGTTTTCATAGATGGCAGCATGGGTGAAGGAGGGGGGCAGATACTTCGAACGAGTCTGGCCTTGGCCTGCATTACGGGCAAGAATCTGCACATCGAAAACATCCGCGTCGCCCGCCGCAAGCCGGGTTTGGCTAAGCAGCATTTGATCTGCGTCCGGGCCGCATGTGAAATCTGTGACGGACAATGCAAGGGGGCGGCTATAGGCTCGCAGGTCCTGGACTTTCAGCCCGGCCCCATTCGCAGCGGGGATTTTTCTTTCGACATCGGCTCAGCCGGCTCGGCGTCGCTGGTGATTCAGACCATACTCCCGGCACTATTTTTAGCAGATAAGCCTTCGACCGTCACCGTTACCGGCGGGACGCATAATCCCTGGGCGCCGCCGTTCGACTTTTTCGCCGAGACCTTTTTGCCTGCGATTGGGACTGCCGGTTTCGACGCCGACTGCAAACTGGAGAAATACGGCTTCTTCCCCGCAGGCGGCGGAAAAATCACTCTCAACATCCGGCCCCGACAAGAAAAGCCAAACCATACAATTAACTTCTGCCAACCAGCCGAAAACGTCCAAATCCACGCCCGAATATATACGGCAAAACTTCCCGCTCACATCGCCCAGCGACAAAAGAAGTTTTTGCACCAAAGTAATCTGAAATTCCGGAACATCGGGCACATTGAAGTAACAGACTCGGCTGGCCCCGGCAATTGTATCATGCTCAGGCTCTGTGGCGGAGACAGAACAACGGTCTTTACCGCGTTCGGGCAGCGAGGCAAACCATCGGAGAAAGTAGTGGGCGAGGTTGTTAGTCTGGCCGAAGATTTCCTGCCAAGTGGCGCAGCGGTCGATCGTTTCTTAGCCGACCAGCTTCTAATCTACATGGCTATTTCAAATCCCCGCCCGGGCGGGGAAAAGCCTGCCCCTGCGAAAGCAGGGGGCTGCTACACAACCAACGACCTGACAACCCACCTGACAACAAACATCGAAACAATAAAGAAATTCCTGCCCGTCAACTTTACCATCGAACAGCAAGAAAAATTCTACAGAATATCCTGCCAATCTATAATAACTCAAACTTTACCGATTTGAACGCAAGGTTGTTCACAAGCTCTTATTATGCGGTTATTTGGCCCAAATTGTCATTCTGAGCGAAACGAAGTGAAGCGAAGAATCTAAACGCTGTAAGCACATAATAAAACGATGCGCTGCCATAACACCTATGACGTTGAGATCCTTCGCTGCGCTCAGGATGACGAAACTTGGTTAGTCTGAGTACATAAAATTGATGCTTATCGTCGCTTATGCACCTATAGCACGGATCACAGTTTTGTAATCCTACTTTCTCAGCAGTTCAACAATATCGCTGTGACCTCGGCGGGCCGCCTCGTCCACAGGCGTCCGGCCACTGTTGTCTTTTGCTGTGACCTCCGCTCCATTCGCCAGAAGCAGTTCCACTATTTCCTTGTGGTTCTTTAGGGCTGCGCTATGCAGAGGGGTATCGCCATCATTGTCTCGTATGTTAGCGTCTGCGCCACTTTTCAAGAGGAGCATTATTATATTATTATATCCCGCAGCAACAGCATAGTGCAAAGGTGATATTCCGGATCGGTTCTTCAAATCGACATCAGCACCGTGTGCAAGGAGCAGCTTGATCAGGTTCGTATCGTTTTCTCGGGCCGCGTGGTGGAGTGGCGGATTACCGGATGCGTCGAAAGCATCGACCTCTG
>CBDVBU010000285.1:0-5357 GCA_965372295.1 uncultured Phycisphaerae bacterium | reverse complement strand
ATCGAATCGGGAAGTTTTGCACCGACAGTCAATGATATGAGCAGTAAGACTGCGAATAATTCTGTCATGTATCGCCAACGGCGGTTTATCCTTTCAAGCGATTCTATTCTTTTTTCAATTTCTGACATGGTTATTACTCCTTGTTTTGCTCGTAAAAGAGCATTGTCGGGGAGCCGGCGAAGCTGATGCCCATCCAGGCGGCCTCGTCGATTTCGTCCTGGGTGAAGCCTTTCTGTTTGGCGTTTTTCAAGTGCATTTTCAGGCATGGCTCGCACCGCGTCGCAACCGACAACGCGATGGCCATCGCCTGCTTTGTGTAGGCATCCAGTCCGTGTGGGGCACTGGCCGAGCCGAGGAAATCATTGAACTTGGCCTTTATCTGGGCGATTTCGGAGCCTTCAACGGCGCTCGCAGGAGAAGTTGTAGCGTCCGCACAACATGCGACTTCCTCGCCGGCGGCCTCGGCGGGAGCTTGCGGTGATTGCTGTTTGATTGGCGCCGGTTCTACAGCAGATATTTTCCGGCTGCCGCTGGTTTTGATATGAACGAGTCCCGAGCCTTTTGAAGGAACTTTGCCGACAATCGCGGCGGCGGAGATTCCGTCTTTATGAAGAGCTTTCAGAAGATTGCCGGCGTCACTTTCTGCGATCGCAATCAAAAGTCCGCCGGACGTCTGTGCATCGTAGCACATATCTACGATCTCCTGCGGCAAAGATTTGTCGGCAATTATGCGGTCGCCGCACGATTCCTTGTTTCGCTCGATTGCTCCGGGCAGGATTCCCGCAGCGACGTATTCGAGCACACCGGGAAACAGCGGGATGTCGTCCCAAATTATTTCGACGTCCACGCCGCTCGAAAGAGCCATCTCGGCAAGGTGTCCCATCAGGCTGAAACCCGTTACGTCGGTGCAGGCGTGCGCACCGAATTTGACCATGAGCTGTGAGGCCTTTTTATTAAGAGTAGTCATCGAATTAGCTGTAGCTTCTATGCTGTCAGCATTAGCCCTGCCGATCTGTGAGGCGAAGGCGACGATTCCCGTGCCGAGCGGCTTAGTCATGATGAGCACATCACCCGGGCGCGCGGCGGCATTGGTTACAATTTTGTCCGTTTCGATTGTGCCGGTGACGGCAAAGCCTGCTTTGATTTCACTGTCGTTAATACTGTGGCCGCCGATGATGGCGACTCCGGCTTCGTTCATCTTGTCGATTCCGCCGGAGAGAATCTGGCTCATGGCTTCGTCTGGGACCTTGCGGACGGGAAAACCGAGCACGGAAACCGCAGTGATCGGCGTGCCGCCCATGGCGTAAATATCACTGACCGAATTTGCCGCCGCAACCTGACCGAATGCGTAGGGATCGTCCACGGATGGAGTAAAGACATCCACGGTCTGCACTAAGGCAGTGCCGTCGCCCATATCATACACGCCGGCATCGTCTCCCGCCGGTACACCGACCAGCACGCGGGGGTCATCTACGGCGGGTAAATCCTTTAGCACTTGCTTCAGGAAAGCCTGGTCTATTTTGGAAGCGCAGCCGGCTTTTTCCACAAGCTTTGTCAGTTGCACCGGGCCGGTGGAGGCTTCGGGCCGCTCCCCGGCACAAGAACAGATGTTTTTTTCCTTAAAGACCTCACAGGGACACGGTAGCCTGTGATCGCAAATGCAGTGCCCAAGCCGAATCGAACGCTGCATGACTCGTTTTCGTCTTTCCATATTTATCATCTTGATACCTCTAACTATTATCAAATGAACTACGGTTCGTTAGTTGATTGAGCGCATGCCGAAATCGACCGCTTATGCCTTGGTGATGAGTTTTCCCTGTTCCATAAGCTCTTTCGCATCATGTGGTATTTGCATTTATTAACACCTCTTTCTTGAGTTTATTCGTTCGACCAACGCTTTTTCTAATCCAGTTGCCCCGATAGCGCCATCCGAATTTGATTAAACAATTTCGTGAATTCCCTGGTTATTCGACCTCTTGGTCGGGGTAGGTCTATCTTGAATTCGCTGGCAATCCTGCCGGGCCGTTCGCTGAAGACCAGAACCCTGCTGCCTAAAACGATGGCTTCATCGATGTTGTGTGTTACGAATAAGATGGTGGTCTGATTCTCCTGCCATAAGTCGGTCAACATTTGCTGCAGTTCAGTCCGGGTGGAATCATCAACAGCTCCAAACGGTTCATCCATGAGCAGCAGCTTTGGCTCTATTGCCAATGCCTGGGCGATTGCCGCCCGTTGCCGCATTCCGCCGGACAACTCGTGTGGGTAAGCATTCTCAAAGCCTTTGAGTCCCACCCCGGCGAGCAGCTTAGTTGCCCTGATTTGTCGTTCACCACGTGGGACGCCTCGCATCTGCAACCCGAACGCTATATTGGAAGCAGCCGTTCGCCATGGAAACAAAGTGTAGTGCTGAAACACGTGAGCGATATTGTCGCCGAAGCGCAGACCTTCTCCCAAGCACAGGTATCCCTTATCGGTCGTATCCAATCCTGCGATGAGATTTAGCAACGTGGTTTTGCCGCACCCCGTTGCACCGACGAGCGTAACGAACTCCCCCTGACGCACGAGAAGATTCACGTCCTCCAACGCCTTGACTTCGGCGCCCGTATCGGATCGGAAGGTCTTGCCTACCTTACGAAGCTCCAAGGCTATGGGCTTTTCTTTTAAAGAGTTGTCAATTTCACCAGGTGTCATAACCTCAGATTTCCTTTCCATGCCAACGGACAAGGCCGGACATGATTTTACGCATCATGAGACTCAGAAGCGCACCGATGCTGCCGACAATCAGCATAGCCGCGATGACAATATCCATCGCGGAATTATCCGAAGCGTATATGAGCAGATACCCAATCCCGCTCTCAGCACCGGGCAGCATCTCCGCGGCGATGATCACAAACCAGCACAGGCCAAGCCCCTGTCGCAGGCCGGTCAGAATCATAGGCATCGAAGCGGGCAAATAAACGTGCCAGAAGATTTGCCGACGCTTTGCGCCCAGCGCTTGTGCCAGCAGTAAGTAGTTCCGCCTGACTCCCGTGACGCCGTCGAGCGTGTTGGTCAGTATCGGAAAGAAGCCGCCAACAAAGATCACGAAAACCATTCCCAACTGGATCTGGTCAAACACCGTGCGGGTGTATCCGAAGCCGAATAACTGCGGCAATGTCCCTCTCCTGAAGACGGCGATGGCAAAAGGCAACCACGCAATCGGGCACAAGGGTCTCAACACCTCAACGATCGGCTCCAGGCTGCTTCGGATAATACGGATCGAACCCATGGCGATACCCAAGCTTATCCCCGCCACCGCAGCTAAAAGAAAAGCCAGCAACACTCGCAGCAGACTGATGAACGTATTACTCAGAAGCGAGCCTGACGCGTAGTGTTCCCGGAGCGGGTGCACGAGTTGGTCAATCACACGAGTCACCGGTGGGAAAATCCACGGTTGGTTCAGCCACACCGCGGCAATTTGCCATATCAATAGCAATAAAACAGGTACAGCTAAAGATCCAATCCTTGAGGATCGAGTCTCAGGTCCGGAGCTACCGGCGAATGGACATCCCAGCCACCTGGACAAACGCCATGGATTTCTATTTTCCTGCACGTCTTTGGGCAAGTTTAATCCTCGCTTTCTCTAACAGCGACAAGTCATAAGCGACGCGCGGCACGTCACTCGGCTTAAGGCCCTTGAGCTTGTTTCTGAAAACACCAAGACCATTCATCGCTTCAATCCATTTGCCCATGGTCTGGTGCCACTGCTCAGAAGCTTCCATAGAGTAGCCGCTCGTGGGGATACTCATTCGCTCGACGGATTCACTTGTCCCTATCCACCGAACCGCCGCGGCCACGGCCTTGTCCAAATCCGAGTTGATGGTTTCGCTGCCCTGCATGAGCAACACCAACAAATCTACAATGGCCTCGGACTTTCCTTCTATGGCCTTGAGGTTAGCTGCGATGCAGCAGCAAGGATGGTTGCGGAACGTCCCCGGCGGTAGATCCTCAAGGTCGCAGACAATCCGCCCGATACCTGTCTCGACCGCAATGGCCGGGAATGGATTGTTACCCGCATAACCGTCAATCAGGTTGCTTCCCAGGGACACGTTGAGTTTGCTTCCACCTTTAACATTTACCATTTGCACCTGCAGGTCGGTTTGTGCCGGATCGCCTCCGAACGCGATGCCTTCATGCTTCAGCGCTTCCTCGAACACCAATTTGGCCACAGCCACCGGATTCTTATAGCCAATGCGCAGAGGCTTTGTTGCTGTCCTGGCCATCGCTACAAATTCTTTCCATGTCTTTGCCTGGAAATCCACCCTTACAACAAACATATCCCCTTTAGAATGCAGCGGAGCTATCAGCTTTACCGGTGCCCCGCTGTCGGCCGAAGCAAGCACCGGAGCAACACCGCCAAGGCCTATCTCAATGACGTTTTGTGCCAGTGCCGTCGGCATTTTTGAGGCGCCGCCCACTTTCATTATTTCAAGGTCTGCAACCTTTTTGCCCCGATCCAGCAGTTCGTAGAACTTACGATCCTCGACAACCTTCACACTAATTCCACTTTGACTGGCATACTCAGAGGCATTATCCAGAGCGACGAATAACGCTGTGTGGTGGTCATGGCCGACATGCCCGATTTTCAGACTTATCGGTGCACCTGGCGCTTCAGTCTCATCCCTTTGCTTGCAGTCTGTTAGAAAGGCTGTACAGATCAAAACTGCTATAAATATCAACACGATCTTTTTCATGATCAATCCCTCTTTAAATCATCGTATTGCTGCTTTTAGTAACTGAACTTTTGCAAAATTGAGATTAGGCATACTTTGAAAAGGAAAAATCTTCTTTTTCGATTTTTTCTTTTCGAACAGGAACTGTTTGATAGATAATCACTTACGTTAATTATTCAAGGAAATCAAAGAACGGATTTCCTTAAATAATATATGCCTAATCTCCATTTTGCAAAACTCTTGTTAGCAAGACAGCTTCTTGAGCTACCACCGACGGAAAAGCTTGAGAACAAGTACAATCCTGTCTCTATCTGTAAATGTAGAATCAAGGCTGATGGGAATACCGGCTTTGAAGGACCATCCCTTTTTGAATTTCCAAATAACGCCAGGCACAAGATCATGACTATGGCCCTTACCCTCTTTGTCAAGATAGTTGTATTCGACGACCGGCCAAAAGCTCGGATCGGGATTGAAGAGTATAGCACCGTTTATTTCTCCCACTTCTGCATCTTTGTCTTCACTCCACTTGTAGTTCGGATTAAAGTGTAGTGAGAAATCCTTCCACGCTTTCGAAATCTCTGTCGATATCTTGTAGGCGCCGTCATCACTTCCCAACGACCGGTTACTGTCACCGGAAGGAAAATA
>CBDVBU010000284.1:0-5358 GCA_965372295.1 uncultured Phycisphaerae bacterium | reverse complement strand
GCGAAGGTAGATATCACGCCGCCCATCGGGGCATGGCTTTCGGGCTATGGGTCGCGCAAGAAACCCAGCGAGGGTATACTCGATCCGCTTTACGCAAAGGCTCTGGTTCTTGACGATGGGCAGGAAAAAATCGCTATCGTCTCGGCCGACCTGCTGTGGGTACCTCTTGAAATGACCAATGAGATTCGGCATAAGGTCCATGAGAAAATCGGTATTCCGCAAGAGAACATCATGATCTGCGGCACGCACACGCATTTTGCCCCCAAGATCGACAGGATAGATAAGAACTGGCCTGATGCGGCGGTAGCTGAGATTGACGAATCCTACGTTCAAGTGCTTAAAAAGAAGATTTTCGATTCGATAATGCTTGCCGATAAGGATACAAAGGAAGTCAAGCTCGGCGTGGCCAAAGGCAAAATGACTGAGATCGTTTATAATCGCAGAACAAAAAAGCCCGATGGTACGGTTGCGATGACGTTCAATCTTCCGGCAGCAAGTCCGGATTTGACGTTCGGCCCCATCGATCCGGAGTTGTGCGTGCTGCGAGTCGATGATTCGGATGGTGAGCTGGTCGCAGCGGTGGTTAATTATGCCTGCCATCCCGTCAGCGGGGATCCGAACCGTGAGAAATTTTACTACATATCGGCCGACTATCCCGGATACACCACCCAGGTCATCGAGCAGGCAGAGGGCGGCAATTGCATTTTCCTGCTGGGCACGGCGGGTGATATGAATCCGATCCGGCTAAACAGAACGCACCCCCGCATGCAGATCGGTAAAGCGCTTGGCGGGGCGGTTCTGCGCTATATCCAGTTTACGCAGACTTGCAGCGACGTGAAGATAAGCGCGCTCAAACGGCAGGTAAGTCTTCCTATAAAAAAGAATCTGCCACCCGACAGATTGCTGAGCATCGGCAAAGACAAAGACACTCAGAATTCGGAGATTCAGGTTCTGAGGATCGGGGATGTTTATATCCTGGGATTGCCAGGCGAAATCCTGGTTGAAATCGGCCTGGAGATCAAGAAGAAAGCCGGCATCGAGAATCTCTTTATCGTTTCCCTGGCGAACGATGCCGTCGGCTATGTTTGCCCCCGCGCCGCATACAAAGAAGGCGGCTACGAGCCTGGCTCCGGCACGAACCTCGCACCGGGAGCCGGCGAAATTATTACAGAACAGGCCCTCAAGCTCATCGAGCAAATCAAACAGGGCACGTAATACGCTCTTAAATATTAATCCAAGAGCGTGTGTGGGAAGTGGCACGGGCATCCTGCCCGTGGAAAAGACTATTCGAAAGGCCACAACCTGACCTTGTAACACATGGGCAAGATGCCCATGCCACGACAAGAGGTCTTCTCACACATACTCTAAGATTTTCGGCTATGCCAGCTTGTCTCTGTTCTCGGAGATTTTCAAGATGGCGTCCGCGATGTCACCGATGTCACTCTTGCTTCCAAGAAGCATGCTCTGGCTGAGCCATACGGCTTCCCTGCAGAGCTGGTCATTGTCGGGAAAATTAAGTTCCTGACGGTATTTGTTGAGCCTGGCCTTCGAGAAACTTCGTTTGAAATTCTTGGAATTCAGGGCATCTTCAATCAAGCCGTCTTTGTACTGCGGGCCATATCCGCCGGAGCATGGAACGCCTTCGGCTCTCATGGCGGCGAGGAACTTGTTCCTGGGTGCGTTGTTGAAGTGCTCCTTCTTGTAGCGGAAAGGATATAAATGATACGCCGCTCTCGTGACACCTTCATACAGCCTGTGAGGAACGATGCCGGGGATGTCCTTGATTCTCGAAGTCAGGTACCCGGCGTTCTCGTTGCGCCGTGCCGTGTCACTTTCCAGACGCTTTATCTGCGAAAGCCCCACGGCAGCCTGGTATTCCATCATCCTGCGGTTGGTGCCAATGATGGGGTAGCTGCTGGTTCTCTTGACGCTCCCGAATGGTCTGCCGCAGTTGTGGAACGACATGACTCTATCCATGAGCTCCTCGTCGTCTCCGATTATGGCGCCGCCTTCGCCAATAGGCAGATGCTTGGAGTTTTGGAAGCTGAAACAGCCCAGGTCTCCCAATGTACCGCACTTCTTACCTCTCCATTCCGCCAGCCATGCCTGGCAGGCATCCTCTATGACGATAAGTTTGTGCTTCCTGGCGATAGCCATGATCTTGTCCATATTCGCCGGCAGCCCCAGGATGTGAACGGGCATAATCGCCCTGGTTCTCTCGGTGATTCTCTCTTCGATTTTGTCCGGATTGATCTGGAAGGTCTCGGGGTCGGTGTCGGCGAAGACCGGCAGGGCACTGGAGCCGATGAGCACGTTATACGTAGCGATGAATGTATAGGGAGAGACAATCACCTCATCCCCGACGCCGACGTCAAGGACGTGCATTGCGGTCAACAGTGCATTTGTCCCATTGAAGGTGCAAACGCATCGTTTTGCTCCCATCAACTGAGCGTATTGCTCTTCGAATTTCGTAACTGTCTTGCCCTGGCCTCTGTACCAATTGCCGCTGCGCAGAATTGAAATGACATGTTCCTCGGCCGACCTGTCCCACACGGGCCAAGCAGGCCATGCCTTGGCTCGAACGGGCTTGCCGCCGAGAATGGCCAGTTTGCCTGCCCTTTTGCCCGCATTTGCGTATACAGGCACCCGGCTCGACGCTACAGCGGCGATCGTACCGGTCGATGCAGCTAAGAACGCTCGCCTGGTTAAATTCTTGCTATTCATTTTATGCTCCCTTCATTGCATGAGAAATTTTTGGTTTGTACTTTGCATCTTCGAAACACATTACAACACCTTTCGGCTGATACCTCCCGGCTATCGCCGTTTAGAGAAACCGTTCAGTCTCCAAACCATTATAATACACTGATTGGCCTGACAATACCAGCGGAATTTTCGAGCATTTGCATATTGTGATGAGAAATTCTTGCATAATTAACTCTATATAGATATTATCAGTTATAGTCTGTCAAGAGAAGAAAAACGGCTATTTTCAGCATTTAACAGGAGAAGAATATGAAATCATTAAATCGTCGAGAATTTATGAAAGGCACCGTAGGCGCCGCCGCGGGTTTAACAGTATTGTCGCAACACAGAGCACATGCAGCCGGCGAGAAGATAATCATGGGCGTAATGGGATTAGGCGGCAGGGGGACATACCTGGCCGAGAAATTCGCCCAGCGCCCGGACGTGGAGATCGCCTATCTTTCCGATCCCAATACAAGGCGTTTCGCACGTGCCCGCGAGGTGGTTGAGGAGGCGCAGGACAAAAGACCGAAGATGGTCCAGGATTTTCGAAAAATCCTTGATGACGGCAGTGTCGATGTCCTGATCAACGCCACGCCTGATCACTGGCATGGGCTTGGCACGATTATGGCCTGCCAGGCCGGCAAGGATGTTTTCGTGGAAAAGCCCCTCGCTCACAACATCTGGGAAGGTAGAAAAATGGTCGAGGCGGCACGCAAATATAAGAGGGTCGTGCAGGTCGGAATGCAGTCTCGTACTTCCCCTTACACCTGGAAAGCAAAAGAGTATATTCAGTCGGGCAAAATGGGTGACATTTATCTTGTTCGCGTGTTCAATATGATGCGGCATTCGAAGCAGAAAGAAACTCCCAACCAGCCGGTCCCGGAGGGCTTTGATTATGACATGTGGTGCGGCCCGGCACCGAAACTGCCGTATAATCCGAGCCGCCGATGGCTGAACCAGTGGGAATACAGTTGCGGCCCCATCGCCGGCGACGCCGTTCACCAACTGGACCTGGCCCGTTATTTAATGGACGACATCCCATACCCGGAGACCGTTGCTCATGCAGGCGGTGTAAACGCTCTGATAGACGGGCGCGAAACGCCCGACACTCAGTTGGCCACATTTGAGTATGGCCGGCTGACCTTATTGATGGAAGCGGCACTTTGGACACCTTATATTAAGAAAATCCCCGGCAACATCAGGGACTCGGACCGGTTCCCCAACTGGCCGTTCTGCAGTACGAGGGTCGAGATTCTTGGAACCGAAGGCTTCATGTATTATGGCAGACATGGCGGGGGCTGGCAGGCATACGACGCAAAAGGCGAATTGGTTCGCAGCGAATATGGACGTCAGGCCGACAAAGAGCATCAGGACAATTTCATAGATTGCATCCGCACGCGAAAGAAACCGAACGCCGACGTGGAAATCGGCCACCAGACCGTGCTGCTGTGCCACATAGCCAACATATCGTATCGCGTGGGCAACCTAAAGCTCAAGTTCGATCCTCAAACAGAAACGTTCACGAATTGCGACAAGGCAAACAAGTACCTCAAACGTGAATATCGCAAACCGTGGATTGTGCCGGATAACGTATAGGGACCGAAGTGAGTACGTAAAAATGACGTTACGAAAATTCTTGTTGTCTTTTGTGTTTGCAGTTTTATGCAGTCGCAGCTCTTATTCGCAATGGCTTGAAATCTCTAATGTCAAGCTTAGGCAGGAACCGACGGAACTGGCCGGGCCGAAGATCATGATCGAGTACGATATCAATGACCCGAACATTTCGCCGGAATCTCCAGCCTATGTCTTTGTCCGTTACAGCCGGGACTCCGGGAAAAACTGGCAATTGATTCCTATGGATTCTCTCCGAGGAAATGGCTTTGACATTGTTGAGAAACCCGGACATAAAGAGATTGTTTGGTGGGGAACAAGCCAAACGAGCTTTGCCGATGCCAATCAGGTGGAGGTTCGCGTTCGCGGCATTGCTATGGCACGGATTCCGGCGGGACAATTCGTTATGAAGAGCCTCCCCGGCGCCGGACGGGACGAATCTAAAGAAATCTCGCCCGATCCCGATCTTCCACTGTTCTATATGGCGAAAAACGAGACCACAATTTCCATGTACACCGATTATCTCAACGAGTTCGGTAGTGAAGCAACAGGGTGGAATCCGCGCATGGCCAGCGAGAAACGCTGCGGTATCGTTCGAAACGATGATGATACGTACAGCGTCAAACCGGGCCGCGAGCACTATCCGATTACATACGTATCATGGTACGACGCGACGAACTTCCTGCAGTGGTGCGGGCTGCGTCTGCAAACCGAGGCCGAATGGGAAAAAGCGCTCCGCGGAGGGCTATATCTTGACGGCGATGCCGCAAAGAAAAAGCCGAATCCAATGCCTGAAAGACGCTACCCATGGGGCGATGAATCACCCGGCACAGACGGCGTATTCCGTTGCAATTTCGACACCGAGGACGATGGATTTCCCTACTCGTCGCCCGTGGGAAGTTTCGAGAAGTTCGGCAGTCCCTACGGCGTCTGCGATCTCGCCGGCAATGTGGCCGAGTGGACCATCGACTGGTACTCGACATCATATCACGCCGGCCTGGA
>CBDVBU010000283.1:0-5367 GCA_965372295.1 uncultured Phycisphaerae bacterium | reverse complement strand
TGGCTCAAGGTCTGGCTGCGAAACGCGAAGAACCTCGTCGAGATTCCGGGCGATGAACCGATGTTCTACGAAGAGCAGCAGGTCCATCACGGCACGGTGCACATCCATAAATACCAGTCGAATTCTCTCGATGTCACACGAGAGCTTTATATATACACGCCGCCCGGTTACGAGACAAGCCGGGAAACCAGGTATCCTGTGCTGTACCTGTTCCACGGATTTGGCGACTCTGCGGACGCATGGACTGTGGTTGGACGCGCCAATCTTATCATGGATAATCTCATCGCCAGGAACAAGGCAAAACCGTTTATAATCGTAATGCCTTACGGCCATACACCATCGTCCCCTCCGGTTATGCGAAGTATAGGCAGGTATGGCGCGTTTGAAAAAGATCTGGTTGAGGATGTCATCCCCTACGTCCGGAAATGCTATCGTGTCAGTTCAGAGCAAAAAAACCGGGCCATAGCCGGCCTGTCCATGGGCGGCGGTCAGTCGCTAACGGTGGGCCTTGGTAATCTTGAGTTGTTCGGCTGGGTCGGTGCGTTTAGCTCGGCCATCCCTGAAGGACAGAATCTTGGTAAGTTGCTGGCCAAGCCCGAATCGATAAACGAAAAACTTGAGCTGTTATGGATCGGCTGCGGCAGAAAAGATTTTCTTTTCGAGGCAAATCAGAAATTTCTTGAACGGCTTAAAGCTGAGAAAATCAAGCACGTCAGCCACATTACCGAAGGCGCCCACGAGTGGCGAATATGGCGGAATTATTTGAATGAATTGGCCCCGTTGTTGTTCAAATAGAACAAGTGATATTTTTGTCTGAGCTTTTGGAATGAAGGACTCCTTTCCAAATCATTACGAACGGGCTTTCGAGAATTGGCTTATAGACAATCGAATTGAGTACGAATCGGTAGATGAGCACAAGAGAACGGCCTTCGGACATTCCGACATCAAGAGCTTCGATTTTTTATTGTACCCGCCCGAGAAGCCAATTGTCATCGCCGAGGTAAAGGGCAGAAAGTTCAAGGGTACCAGCCTGGCCAAATTAGCGGGCTTCGAATGCTGGGTCACAATCGGAGATATCGAGGGCCTGACAAGGTGGCAGCGGGTCTTTGGCGAGGGCCACCAGGCAATATTTGTTTTTGCCTACAAAATCGAGAACGTCGACGTCGATTTTGACGGCAGGGATTATTTCGATTTCGACTCGAACAAGTACCTGTTCTTCTGCGTCAAGCTGGATGATTACCGCAAGTTTATGAAACGCCGCAGCCCGAAATGGCAGACTGTGACGTTACCCGCCGACAAGTTCCGCGACTGTGCCGTACATATCAGTGAGTTTCTGCTTTGATATCCCCGACTCTTTTGGTATTATATTCTTATAGGAACAACAGTGCATTCAAGGAGAATAAGTTAGATATCTTTGGAAGGAGATATTGTGAAAATAACCATCATTCTGTTCGTTATTGCTGCGATCATATTCTTAGTGGACGGCTGCGGTCCGGGCCAGCCATTTGAGATAGAAGGCATGCATACGCCTCAATCTGAATCACCGGCGCATGTAGTGGCGGCCAGATAAGTTTCATTAGTCAAGCAAAGATGACACGAGACAGCGGCAGACGAAACGGGCAAGTTGTTTCTTTCCTGTTTTAAGAAACCAACGCAAAAAAACGAAATTGCCGACAGCATGTATTCGGGAATTTCTTCAAAAAAAGCGCAATAAATCCACTGGTCGGGCGTCTATACCAATATCACTGACAATGGAATGCTATCTCGTATCAGGCTTATAAGCGAACTCAAGATTCATTTTTTCGCAATATGTCAAAAAAAAAGCAAAAAAAGTACAAAACCGTAACAAAACGGTAACATTTGGTCTGCATAATCACACTTATAGGTGGCTATAAAACTTATACCGACAGTTACTCTTTACAAGAAAGGTTTTAGGGTGAAGAAGTCTCGTATAATTATTATTACGATTATTATGATATTGGTGGTCGTTTCCGGGGCTGGAATGGCAATTCGGGCCAAGTTTAAAGGCCCGGGCAAGACCACGGTAGTTCGTATCGAAAAGGCCCAGCGCGGCGAGCTAATAGAGTTTGTCAGTGCTCCGGGCGAGATCGAGCCGAAAACGAAGGTGGAAATAAGCGCCAAATTAGCGGCCCGGATCGTGGAATTGCCTTACGAAGAGGGCGACACTGTGACTTGTGGCGATGAGAATGCGAATCCGCCCGTGCCTGCCTCGGTGCTGCTCCGCCTGGATTCCAAGGACCTGGAGAGCCGGCTGACTTCAGCCATAGCCAGCCGAGACGCTCAGGTCGCACAAGTAGAAGTCGACAAAGCGGGGATAGAGAGTCAGCGAGCGAGTCTCGTAGGTCTTGCTGCTTCCTTGGAGCAGGCACGGCGAGATTTGGAGAGGCAGAAAGGATTGCTCGAAACAAAGGACATTGCTCAGGCAACCTTTGACCGGACTCAGGCCACGTATGACGAACTTAAGGCGCGGCACACAGCCTCAGTGTTCACGCTGCAACAGGCCGAGTTGCGTCTTGTGGTGTTGCAGCACAACCTTGAGGTGGCTAACGCCGGGATCGCCCAGGCCCGGGAGATGCTCAGCTACACAACCATCACATCGCCCATCGACGGCACGATTACTCGGATCAATGCGGAAGTCGGCGAACTTGTGATGACCGGGACGATGAATAATCCAGGCACGGTTATCATGGAAATCGGAGACCTGTCGCAGATGCTGCTTGTCGCACAGGTGGATGAAGCCGATGTAGGCAGAATAAAGGTTGGCCAAAAGGCTACGGTTAAAGTCCAGGCCTTTCCCGACGAAGAATTTGAAGGAGTCATCGATTCGATTGCATTGACACACAGGATCTCGGCAACAGGTACGAAGTACTTCAGGACTGAGACACTTCTTCAGGGTGACGTGCAGAAATTGTATTCGGGTCTGACAGCCCATGTGGACATCGAGACTACAAAGCATGAAAATGTGCTCAATCTGCCGAGCCAGGCTGTGCTGGGCGCAGCTATTGACGATCTGCCTTTGGAGATTCGCGAAAATTCCCCCGAAGTGGACACTGCCAAGACGTATGCGGCAGTAGTTTACCGCTATATTGACGGCAAAGCTGTAGTAACGCCCGTTGAAACCGGCCAGAGCAATCTGACCCACACCATAATAAAATCGGGTATAACAGAAGAAGACAAAATAGTAGTCGGTCCGTATAAAGTACTCGAAAGTATTAAGAACGATCAGATAATACAGGATGAGCGTGAAGCCCAAGCAAAGAGAAAAGGCGCTAAAGCTGAAGCTAAAGAAAAAACTGCAAACGATGCCAATGATAGCAGCCGAAGCTGATAAACCGGTAATTCGACCCCAGAATGATAAACCCGTCATTAAACTGCAGGATGTCACACGGGTCTATAAAGTCGGCGTGGAACGTATACATGCGCTTGATGGAATCAGTCTGGAGCTGAACGAGAACGAATATGTCGCCGTAATGGGGGCCTCCGGCTCGGGCAAAAGCACTCTGATGAATGTCCTGGGGTGCCTGGACAAAGCCACCTCCGGATACTACGAACTGGATGGGCAGGACACCACGAAAATGAGTGATGCGGCGCTGGCCTGCGTCCGTAATGAGCGAATCGGATTTGTCTTTCAGTCGTTCGAGCTGCTCGGCCAGCTAAGCGCGCTCAAGAATGTTGAGATGCCGCTGATTTATTCAAAAAACGGCTGGTGGACTCGGCGCAAGCGAGCTATAAACGTACTTGAGAGAGTTGGGCTGGGCGACCGGATAAAACACAGGCCGAATCAGCTTTCAGGAGGTGAAAAGCAACGCGTGGCCATCGCACGGGCACTTGTTTGTGGGCCAAGTATTCTGCTGGCTGACGAACCGACAGGCAATCTCGACAGTAAAACAAGCGAAGGCATTATGAAGCTGTTCGATCAGCTTCATCAGGAAGGCCAGACCATTGTCATAGTCACGCATGAGGAACATGTGGCCAATCATGCGAAGCGAATAATTCAGATGAAAGATGGTCGTGTTTGCAGTGACTTGCCGGCCAATCGGGACCTGGTGCACAAGACGGCAATACAGAATAATGTACGAGGAGAGCAGTCATGAGAGCTTTGCTACAGGCGCCTCTGATCTTTCTTCGGCTCTTCTATCAGAGCGTGTACCTTGCACTGGGCCAAATCTGGGCAAACAAAACCAGATCGGTACTCACCACACTTGGGATTATCATCGGTGTTGCTTCGGTAACAGCGGTTATTGCTGCTCTTAGCGGTCTAAGGGCAAAAATACTCACACAGTTCGAATCTATTGGAACCAATACTATATTTATTTCGCCCATGCGTCCCGACAGAGGGCCTCTGCAACATGCCCCGTATTGGAGTATCAGATTTTTGCCCGAGCATTTCGATGGCATGCTCGATCACTGTCCGTCGGTGGAGCGATTCGGCCGTCAGACTGGGCTTGGAGCCTATACCGTCAGCCACAGTGAGCATTCAGCCGAAAACGTGAGCATTATCGGTATGGAGCCTGCCTGCCATCAAATCGTGAGCCGTTCGGTCACGCTTGGAAGACCGCTTTCGGTTATCGATGAAATGCAGACGCGACAGGTTTGCGTAATTGACCCTAAGCTGCGCAACGACCTTCGCCTTGACCGTGATTGCATAGGCCAGTCGATTCTCATAGGTCATAACACTTTCTATATTGTCGGCGTGGTTGAAGCCAGCCCTGAATCCGTATTCGGGGGAGGTGACCAGGAAACTTCTGAGATATTTATTCCATTCAAGACCAGTTTCAAGATGAAGCGGTATTTGTGGGTCGGGGTTCTTGCCGAAAGCAAATCCCCTGAAGTTTCGGATGATGCACGGGCCGAGATAAGCTTCTTCCTTCGACGCACACGTAACATCAAGCCAGGCGAACCCGACACATTTAGAGTTGAGTCAGTCAAGAACTTCCTGGATATCTTCAATGAAGTTGCCCGCGTGGTAATGGCGGTGGCCGGTGGTATTGTCGGCATTTCTCTTTTAGTCGGGGGTGTGGGCATTATGAATATTATGCTTGTCTCGGTATCGGAACGAACCAGAGAAATAGGGCTGCGCAAAGCGGTGGGAGCGAAAAAGTCAGCGATTCTAACCCAGTTCCTGATTGAAGCCGTGGTTTTGTGTTTTGTCGGCGGGCTTTTCGGAGTTGGGCTTGGTCAACTTCTGACCACAGGCATAGCCAATATCCCGAATGTTGAACTTGATATGGCATATATCCCCCTTTGGGCAATAGGCCTTGCGTTTGGTTTTTCCGGTTCCGTAGGTATCTTTTTTGGAATGTTCCCGGCAATCAAGGCCGCCAGGCTCGACCCTATTGAGGCTCT
>CBDVBU010000282.1:0-5391 GCA_965372295.1 uncultured Phycisphaerae bacterium | reverse complement strand
AAGCCGTATCCATGGGCAATCGCCATGCGAGGCAAAAACCCGGCGGTTCTCGCCGTGGAAATGCTCAATCCATACAACGGAATCGACGCAACGCGTAACGAGCGTCACTTGATTCGTGACATTCACGGCCAGCCGCTCCGGCGGGGCATCCTGGTGGACTCCATTTACGATATCGGGCGGATTGAAAACGTCCATTTCAATCCTTGGTGGAGTATGAAACCAAAGCTGTTCCAGTGGCAGATGGAAAACGGCGAGGCGTTTATCTTCGGCAAATCCGACTGGCAATATGTCTATAATACATTCTGCTTCGGGTACAAGGTCGGCTATAAGTTCATAAAAAGCAAAAGCGGTATATGCAACGGCAACTTTCTCGGCATCGGAGCGGACGATTGCTATACGGCCCTTGTCGTCGAGCAATGCGCTCCGTACGGGCTGTTGATTACGAATGGCGAGTTCGTATCGTTTCATGGGCCGGACCCGACGATGATCGGAGTTGAAAAAAGCAATACGGGAAGCATCCGCTTTGTGAACTGCGCATTCTGGGGCCCGTGTAATCAGATAGCGAAAATCGCAGGGACGGGGACCGTCGGCTTTAGTGATTGTACGTTTGTTCAGTGGGGCGGCAAACAGGGCGATCGTTACGCAATCCAGGTGGACAGCGGCACCGTTCTGATTCGTGGATGCGAGTTTCGACAGGACCGGCCGCAAATCCGGCTTGGAGAACGCGTTCGCCGTGCCATTATAACGGAGAATTTATTCACAGGCTCGGAACGGATCGTTAATCAATCCGAGGGGAACGTGCAACTCGGATTTAACGTCAGTGACAAATAAATATAAATGGGCGGTAAAGCGAACCGCCCATGATCAGTCGATAATTATAAGCCCGGCGTAAGATTATTTTTGAGATGCTTGCTTGTTTTGTTCCCGATGTTGTTCGAGGATCAGTTCGCTGATCTTAGCCGGAACCCTGGCATAGCGTGACATTTCCATTGAGAAGGTGCCTGTTCCTTTGGTCATACCGCGAATAACCGTGGCATAGCCGAACATGCTTGCCAGCGGGACCTCGGCTCGAACAACCGTGTAGCTGTCCCGGGTTTCGGTTCCCATGATGATTCCTCGCCGGGAGTTGAGGTCGCCGACGACCGGGCCCTGGAATTCGCCGGGCATTTCGATCTCGACAGTCATGATCGGTTCGAGCAGGCAGGGCCTGGATTTCTTGAATACTTCGATGAAGGCGTCTCTCGCAGCCGTGCGGAACGCCATTTCGCTGGAGTCAACCGAATGGTATGAGCCATCGTCAAGACACATTTTGCAGCCGACAATTTCATAACCGGCAAGCGGGCCTTTCTTCATTGCCGCCTGAAAGCCCTTGTTCACCGCGGGGATGTATTCGCTGGGGATTCGTCCCGATTTAATGTTGTCTTCGAACTCGTACGAGGATTCATCGTCCCTGGACATCGGAATCAATCGGCCGACCACGTGGGCATATTGCCCCGAGCCGCCGGTCTGTTTCCTGTGCTTGTGGTTGAATTTGGCTTCGACCGTCGGGGCCTCGCGATAGCTAACGTTCGGGACGCCGACAGTCACCTCAGCCTTGAATTCACGGCGCATACGTTCGACATAAACGTCGAGGTGCAGTTCTCCCATGCCGGCGATAACCGTCTGGCCGGTTTTCGGGTCGGTGGAAACGCGGAAAGTCGGGTCTTCTTTCATGAACCGGCTGAGTGCCTTGGCCATGCGTTCGGAGTCGGCGGAGCCGGCCGGCGTAACAGACAGGCTGATAACCGGATCGGCAATGAAAATACTTTCGAGAGAATAGTTAATGCCGTCGCCGCAAATCGTGTCACCACTGGCGCAATCCACAGACAGCAGGGAGATAATATCGCCGGGGCCGGCATCGGTAATGTCCTCGCGGTCGTTCGCATGCATACGGACAATCCGGCCGATCCGCTGCATCCGGTTCGTTCGTGCGTTGCGATATTGCCTGCCCCTGATGATTCTGCCCTGATAGACGCGGACATAACTCAACTGCCCGAAAGATTCGTCCGCAATCTTGAAAACCATCGCAACCAGCGGAGCATCGGGATCGCTCGCCAGCGGGATTTCCGTGCCCTCATTGTCGTGATCGCGGGCAAAGCTGGAACGGTCCATAGGGCTGGGAAGGAAATCGCAAACGGCATCCATCAGAGGCTGAACGCCCTTGTTCTTGAACGCCGCGCCCATCATCAGCGGCACGATGTCGCGGTTGATTGTGGCCTCGCGAATCGTCCGGCGGATCATATCATTCTCGACAGATTTGTCTTCCAGCAGCAGCTCCATCATCTCGTCGTTGTACATACTGAGAGCGTCGAGCATCTCTTCTCGCGTTTTTGCCGCCGAATCGGCATACTCGGCGGGGATCGGTCCTCGGACGACCTGTTCACCGCCGCTGCCCTCGAAGGTTATGGCCCGCATAGTAATCAGGTCGATAACGCCCTGAAAGTTTTCGGCCACTCCCATATTGATCTGGATGGGGACAACGTTCAGGCCGAGTTTCTCTCTCAGGTCGTGACGCACCCGTTCGGGATCGGCGCCGACACGATCCATTTTATTGATAAAAGCGATTCTCGGCACGCGGTACCGTTTCATCTGCTGGTCGACGGTAATCGACTGGCTTTGGACGCCGCCCACCGAACAGAGGACCATTATCGCCCCATCCAGGATTCGCAGCGAACGCTCGACTTCCACGGTGAAATCCACGTGGCCGGGGGTGTCGATCAGGTTGATGCTCTTGTCGTTCCAAGTGACCTGGGTGGCGGCCGCCGTGATTGTGATGCCGCGCTCTCGCTCAATGTCCATATAGTCCAGTGTTGCCCCACCTTCGTTGGCGTGGACTTCCTGCATGCGATGAATACGCCCGGTATAATACAAAATTCGCTCGCTCAGCGTTGTCTTGCCGGAGTCGATATGTGCCGAAATTCCAATGTTTCTGATTCTACTAATCCGCTTCATTTTTTCTCAATGCTATTACTTAATTACAATGTTAATTATCTTGTCACCAGGTCCGTCAAAGGCCTGGATAACACTTATACATTTGGCCTTGTTGGTGAACAATCACCAACAGTTATTCAGGGTTTTCCGCAAATCAGAGGTGAGTAAAAGGTGCTTACTGTCCACAAATAGCGAAACCATGTATTATATTATAGTTAAAACATTAAGGCAAGGGGAAAATGACGATTTTTGCAAAAAAATTACAAATACTTGAAATAGGCCTTCCGGCGTAAAAATAAGGTATTCAACTTGACTGGGTTTAAAGTTGTCATGCTGAGCGAAGTGAAGCATCTGGGATTTTAACGGGATTTACGCTATGTTGCCATTGGAGATTCTTCGCTGCACTCAGAATGACAAATTTCATATATACTTACCATAACAATACTTACGTAAAGCCCAGTTAAGTTGTAAAGGTATGGTATAGAGTTGGAAGTGTTGCGTATTTATTCTGACAGAAGGATATATGGACGTGCAAACAGTTAGCGTTGTTGTGGTATTGGGCTGGAAATTGGTTCACTGGCGATCAAATCCCGGCAGACATACTCTCCAGAAACTCTTTGTTGGTAGGATACTTCTTGAGCAGCTTGAAGAGGGAATCCAGGGCCCCGCGGGATCCGTAGTTGGACAAAACACGCCGGAGCGTAGCCAGGCCGCGGGTATCGTCATCGCTGTATAGCTTGGCTTCCTTTCGTGTGCCGCTGGCCGGGATGTCGATCGAAGGAAAGATTCTGGCCTCGGCCAGGGAACGGTCGAGAATGATTTCGCTGTTGCCCGTACCCTTGAACTCTTCGAAGATAAGCTGATCCATTCGAGAGCCGGTATTGATCAGGCACGTCGCGATGATGGTGGCGGAGCCTCCGTTTTCAATTTTGCGCGCAAGTCCGAAGAGCCGGCGGGGGACTTCCAGGATTCCCACTTCCAGTCCGCCGCTCATAGTCTGGCGGCGAGGTGCGCCTCGCCTGTGGATTCTGTTGTTGAAAGCCCTTCCCATTCGCGTGAGACTGTCGATCAGCAGGATTATCTCTCTGCCGCATTCCAGTTCCGTTTGTATATGGGCGAGCATCAGCTCGGCGAGTTCTGCGTGCTCGTCTGCACTTTGGTCGCTCGTGCTGGCCACCACTTCGGCCCCCTCTACCGCCCTTCGAAAGTGGGTAACTTCCTCGGGCCGCTCATCCACCAGCAGCACGATGATACGGCTTTGGGGGGAACATTGCCGAATCGCCTGGACGATTTGTTCCAGGATAACGGTCTTTCCCGCTTTGGGCGGCGAGACGATCAACTGGCGTGTGCCCTTGCCGATTGGCGCGATCAGATCGACGATACGCATGCTCTCCTGGCCGGAACTGCCCAGGTCAAATCGTTCGTGCGGATCGATTGCCACCAGATCGGCAAAGCGCGGGCGTTTGCGGAAGGCCTCCGGTTCCATGCCTCCCACCGACTCGATAGATACCAGTTTGCGCCGGCCTTTCTTTCGTTCGATCTGGCCGGTGACGGTTGCTCCTTTAGTGAGCCCAAGGCGGCGAGCTATATCCGGTTGCACTATCACTTCAGACGGCCCCGGTCGATAAGAACGTTCGGCTGTTCTGATCGCGAACTGCTGTTTTTTGATACTTTTCAATATTCCAGTAATTGTATCGGCCATAAAAACGTTCCGTTTAAGCTTCTACAGAAATAAATGGTGAACGAGAAAACGCTTGTATTATACAACATTATTCAGCATTTGCAAGTGGCTGTCGATGGCCTTAAGCATTATTTCATCCGATCTGCATTTGAATAACACCTTGCTTTCTTTTATTTCCTGTCTCGAAACTGCCAGATAATAACACACAACCCCACCCGGCAAAACTATAAAATCCTGCCGAATTACCCTTAGAATCCGTCCAACTTAGCACATGCCTTGTGAAAAGCCTTTCCATTTGACATAAGGACGATATCGACTTACAATCACACTGTCAAGGAACCATCGCGTGTAATTGTTGTTCCGGAATATGCTGTAAATCATGTAATGAGGTAAAGGATTATGGATACAAAAGACAATAGCCCGAATCTTTCCCGCCGCACGTTTCTAAAGACAACCGCAGCTTCAATCGCAGCGGCCTGTGCAGTTGGCTCTGGCTGTGACGGACAGTTAAAGCTCGGAAAGTCGAAGCGCAATATCCCGGTGGGTCTGCAATTGTATTCCGTCAGGACGGAATGTCAGAAGGATCTTCCGGCCACAATTAAAGCCGTCGCAGATATAGGCTATCAGGGCGTCGAATTCGCAGGCTACTATGACTATAGCGCAACGGACCTTCGCAAGCTGCTCGATGACAACGGCCTGAAATGCTGCGGCACCCATGCCCAGCTCGACACGCTGCTCGG
>CBDVBU010000281.1:0-5412 GCA_965372295.1 uncultured Phycisphaerae bacterium | reverse complement strand
CTACATACTATTCACTAACGACTAAATACAGATTTATGAAAAAGGGTTTTGTATATCTGGTTGGAGCCGGGCCGGGTCGGGCGGATTTGATTACCGTTCGCGGGGCCGAGGTGCTTAAGACGGCCGATTGCGTGATTTACGATAAGTTAGCCAATCCGGCGTTGCTGCAATTTGTTAGTAAGAACGCTGAGATTATCCATGTGCCCAAGCGGATCGGCGAAGGCTCGTGCACGCAGGATGAAATTAATAAGGTGCTGGCCGAGAAGGCATCGGCCGGCAAGACGGTCGTGCGGCTGAAGGGCGGCGATCCGTGCATTTTTGGCAGAGTGGCGGAAGAACTTGCCGTTCTGATCGAGGCGGGCATCGATTTTGAAATCGTGCCGGGCGTGACAGCCGCCGTCGCGGTCTCTTCCTATACCGGCATCATGCTGACCGACAGGGAGTACAGTTCACAGGTTACTTTTGTGACTGGCCGGGAAGCGCCGGGCAAGAAGGACACTAATATCGACTGGGAAGTGCTGGCCAAATTCCCCGGCACCATCGTTTTTTACATGGGGATGGGCACGCTCGATTCAACTGCCCGGCAACTGATCGATAAAGGCAAGCCGGCGGACACACCCGCCGCGGTTATTGCCAACACCACTTTCCCGAATCAGCGGGTAGTTAGGGCACCGCTTGAGCGGATCAACGAGGCATGTGAAAAGCAGAAGATAAAGCCGCCCGCGATTGTGGTCATCGGCGCCGCAGCAGCCAGTGACACGAGGTTCGACTGGTTCGCGGAAAGACCGTTGTTCGGCAGGAGCATCGTTATGACGCGGGATATTCCCGGTAACGCCGACTTCGCAGCGAAGATTGTTCGTCGGGGCGGCAATCCCCTGGAATTTGAGACCATACGAATTAAGTCTTTGACGGACTCGAACGATTTTCTGCGAACTCTCGCGAAGATAGGGCAATACGATTGGGTTATCTTTACCAGCGGTAACGGCGTGACTGCGTTTTTTGAAGCATTACAAAGCCTGGGCAAAGACGCCCGGATTTTCGGTTCTGCGAAAATCGCCGCCATAGGCGGCGGGACAGCAGATAGATTGAGCGGATTTGGTATAAAAGCGGATTTTGTGCCGGGTGTCTTTACGAGCCGGGAGCTTGGTAAGCAGTTGATCGGCTTTACGAATTTGCAGAACAAAAAGATATTGCTGCTGCGTTCGAAGCTTGCTTCGAACGAGCTTCTCGAAATATTAGCCGGAGCCGGGGCCCAAGTTGATAACGTTGCTCTTTATACTGCTCGAACGGCAAAGAGTGACTCTGCCTGGCTGGTTGAGGGAATCGGCGAGGGAACAATCGGCTGGTTGACGTTTGCAAGCCCTTCGTCGGTCGATGGATTTTTCGAACAAATCGGCAGCGAGGCGGTAAATTCAGGTAACGTCAAAGTCGCATCGATCGGGCCGGTGACGTCCGAACGGTTGACAGAGCTTGGTATTGCGGTAAACGTGACGGCTAAAGAACATACCCTCGACGGACTACTTGATGCTATAGAGGGAGCGGAAAAATAAATTTTGATTGGTAATAGCTGCGAACCCCGAATTATCGAGTACGAGACAGGAGTTCTATAATGGGTTTTCCGAAGAACAGAATGCGAAGGTTGCGGAGCAGCCCTTCGATGCGAAGGCTGGTGCGCCAGACGAGTGTGAGCGTGGATGACCTGGTTTATCCGTTGTTCGTCCGCGAGGGCGAGGACATTAAGGCGCCGATCAAGTCGATGACTGGTTGTTATCATTTTTCGCCGGACACGATTGGGAGCCAGGCTGCTGAGGTGACATCGTTGGGCATACCCGCCGTGCTGCTTTTCGGCCTGCCGGGCAGGAAAGATGAGATCGGCTCGGAAGCCTGGGCCGAGAACGGCGTTGTCCAGCGGGCGATTCGGGAAATCAAGCAGGCGGCGCCGGAGCTTCTGGTCGTTACGGATGTTTGCCTTTGTGAGTTCACCAGCCACGGCCATTGCGGCGTGATAAAAGACGGCAAGATCGATAACGATCCGACCTGTGAGCTTTTGGCAAAGACGGCACTGTCGCACGCCCAGGCGGGTGCCGATATCGTTGCTCCTTCGGATATGATGGATGGTCGGGTAGGGTACATTCGCGAGGCACTGGAAGAGAACGGTTTTGAGAATGTTGCTATTATGTCATACGCGGCGAAATACGCTTCTGCGTTTTACGGTCCGTTCAGGGACGCCGCCGAGTCGGCGCCTGCTTTTGGCGACCGCAGGGCGTACCAGATGAATCCTCCCAACGCTGATGAGGCGATGGCCGAGATTGCTCTCGATATCGAGGAAGGCGCCGATATCGTTATGGTCAAGCCGGCACTTGCTTATCTCGATATCATATACAGAGCCAGGCAGCGTTTCGATTGTCCCATCGCCGCCTATAACGTCTCCGGCGAATATATGATGGTGAATGCTGCCGGCGTCGGGGGCCTTGTGGACACCGACGCGATAATGATGGAAATACTGACCTCCATTAAACGCGCCGGGGCGGATATTGTCATCACATATTTCGCCAAAGAACTGGCTAAACTGTTGTCATAAAATCGGCGTCCTTTCAGCCCGTGACCGAACTTTAAGAACAACCTGACGGGCATTCATTCGGGTAGGGCGGTTCGGAGTATTCTTACGCATCTGAAATAAAAAGGGCTGTGAGCAACTAAGTACCCACAGCCCGAATTGTATATTCCACAGAATTTACTGTATACTACGGACAATTCTCAAGCCACTCGGCGGTGTAAAAGACCAGGTCATCCATGTCGATGTCTCCATCGCCGTCGTGATCCTTGCATATCGAGCAGGTCATCTCCGGGATGATGTAGTAGTCTTCCGTTTCACCAATCAGGTATTTTCCCTGGGGTCCGGAGCCGGCATTGCCTAACTCACCGGGATTACTGCCGGTCTTCCATGGCTGCTCTGAAAGAGTGATTCTTATCCAGATATGTTCTATGTCCTCGGGATGCCAGGGCAGGAACGCTGGTGTAGTAATTGTATTTAGTCCTATTGGCAGGTTGTACAGGAACTGGTTCTGCACAGCCCACTCCGGTGCTGGACCTTCGGGACAATCGACAACATCGTCCCAGTCACCATCACGATTCCAGTCAAGCCAGATATTTACCCAGAGGTCGACGTTCGGGTTCACAACAGTAACCTCATAGCCAAGTGTGGTCCAGCAACAATTCGGCAAACTCAGCGGGATCTTAAGGTCAATGCCATCATCACCGTTATCGCGATTCGCAGTAGTACCCGCATTAGTTATGATATTGTTACTGGGATCCTCATCGGGACCAGTGTCGGCTTCGATTTCCCTGGTGATTGTTTTACCCAGATATGCCACCATCTCATCATTCAAATGGACCGGCCCGTAAGGTCCTGTCCCGCTGCCATCATCAAATACGGTCGGGTAATTGGCCTTGATTGAGTATGGTAATCCAGTATGGCTGGCGGGATATGCGTTCATATATCTATCGTGAGTATTTGTGCTGTCGGGGGCGTCGCCAAGGTCCGATTTTCCCGGAAGTACGACTCCCAAGCAACTGACAGTCAGCAAACCTTCACCGTTCTCAGAGCCATAGCCTCCAACCTCGATCAGGTACTGGTTGCCTGCGATCGCAGCAAAGGTGACCGCTGACTGATAGCCGGCGCCGGCGTCATCGTTGCATTCGATCAAGTCATCCGACGTTGGGTAGCATTCGCACCCGTCATATACGGCGAGCATCGTATCGAAGCTGCTGCCGGCCAGGCTGACGGTGACGTTGCCCGTACACGTGGCAATATAGCAGTACCAGATATTTGGGCTGGTCATGCAGAGCCCGGAACCATCGAACGTCGCATCAGTTGTGTCGAACGGCAGGTTTTTTATATCGCCAATTGTCTTTGCGTCCTCGCAGTCGTCCTTTGACGGCGGAGGAGGCGTAACTCCATCACAATTGACACTCAGCAGGCCCAGACCGGTTTCGTTGCCGTAGCCCCCAACCTCGATCAGGTATTGGTTGCCTGCGATGCTGTCAAAAACGATTTCCGACTGACGACTGTCTGGGGTATCATCGTTGCACTCGATCATATTATCTTCGAGCCACTCGCAATCGCACCCGTCATAGACAGCAAGCATGGTGTCGTAGCTGCTGCCGGCCAAACTTACGGTTACCTCACCCGTGCAGGAAGCAGTATAGCAGTACCAGCGATTCGGACTGTACATGCAGCGGAATGGTCCGTCCTGCGTTGCATTGGTTGTGTCGAATGGCAGGTTCGTTACATCGCCGATCGGCTTTGCATTATAGCATTCGTCATTATTGGATGTCGGCGGCTCGACGCCCGCGGCACTGATATTTAACACTCCCTCACCGACTTCGTCGGAGTTGTAACCCAAAACCTCGAACAGGTATTGGTTGCCGGCGGTTGCCTGGAAGGTGATCTGAGACTGAAGAAAACCGCCGAAGTCGTCATTTTTCTCAATGATATCACCCAGCTTCGGATAACAAGCGCCGGTGTCGTAGATGACGAGCGCAGTGTCAAACTCGCTGCCAAGGAGGCTGACAGTGACTTCACCTGTGCTCGCGGCCGTAAAGAGATACCAGAGGTTTGGGCTGGTAAAGTAATGACCCGGTCCGTCAAACGTCGCGCAGATGGTCGTGAATGGCAACTCTGTTACGCTGCCGATTTCCTTTGGATTACTGCAGTTGTCGTTGGTTGGCTGAGTGGTTAGCCCGTCGCAACTGATATTTAATACACCCTGGCCTGTTACTGTGGGATTGAATCCCCCGATCTCGATCAGGTATTTGTCGCCGGCCTTTACGGGGAAAGTGATTTGCGATTGTTGGCCATGAAAGTCGTCGTTGCTTTTAATCATTTCTTCCAGGCTCGGATAACAACCGCACCCATCATAGACGGCGAGCTTGGTATCGAAGTTGCTGCCGGTCAGACTGACGGTTGCACAACCGGTGCAAGTGGCAGTATAGCAGTACCATATGTTTGGACTGTTAATATAGTGTCCGGGGCCATCGAACGTTGCATCTGTAGTGTCGAATGACAGGTTTGTTACATTACTGACCCCCTTTGCATCGTCGCAGTCGTTATTGGGCGGAACAGCGCCGGATGTGACGTTTGCGGCACCGAGTACTAAAACCAATCCACAAACCAACACTAAATTTGAACTAAACCATTTCATAATAAAATCCTCCAAAAACAATAACTGGTTTTCAATTTTGAAACGTTCCTTTCCGGACATTCCATATATTACTAAGGAGCAACAACCGCAATGAGAGAAAAAACGCGTCCGTGCCACTCCTCACTAATACATACAGTGCCAGTATCGGCAGAATAGTAACACACTATTACAGCAAAAACAAGAAAAAATTGCAGTATGGCGTTTTTTT
>CBDVBU010000280.1:0-5416 GCA_965372295.1 uncultured Phycisphaerae bacterium | reverse complement strand
GGCGCTACATTTTCTTTTGCGGCATGAAGTGCTCGATGAGCCAGCGGAGGTCTTCATTATCGGGTGATGTTGTCCTTATTCCCGAATGGGACGAAGGGTCCGCGGCGTTGGCCCTGATAAACTCAAGAGTTCGCCGGTCTCTCCACTTGCGCTTCTCGACGTGGCCGTCAGCAAAGCCAAACGTGCTCGATTTGACGTGGTAGGACGCCAGGGGGTCGTAGAATGTCCAACTGGCAGAATTGGCCAGGCGATTGGCATTGTTGTCAAAGGGCAAGTGCCAGCCCCCTTCGTTCTCGCCGTAACGGCTGCCGTTATGCTCTTCCTCGACAAACACGTAGTAACGCGCCGAGTTGGCAATCTCGGACAGCTTATTGTAGTACTGCCCCTGCCTCCAGTCGTAACGGCGACTATCCTGAATAACGCCAAAAGCATAGGAGATCGAATAACTGCGAAAACAATCGCGAGGCGCCTTCCTGGTGCTTTTGCGATTGTCACCCGGGCAGTGAAAGACGTCCACATCTTTGACGTAGGGCCACATTGTCCCCGCCTGGATGCCCCGATACCGGTCTTCTTTGGTGATACCGGGCGGCGCGGGACTGGCCAGATTGTTCCCCGACAGGTCCTTCGGCCTGTGTACCCACGGGCTCTTGTCCGTTGCCGTGTCATAACAGGCGCCGTTGCACATCAGGAGGCCATCGTTGTCGTCGGCATACACGACCCATGCGATGGAAAGGCTCCTTTGATTGCCCATGCACGCGGCGCCCGAGGCCAGTTTCCTGGCGGCGCTCAGGGCCGGTATCAGGATGCCCATCAGCAAGGCAATAATCGCAATGACCACCAGCAACTCAATTAAGGTAAACCCTTTTCTTCTGCCCGCATTCACAGTACATCTCCTAACCGGGTTTTCCTATGTACACTTCACTGAAACACTCCTGTAAGCTTCAAGTCTTATAATACCGTAATTTCGTCTCAATGTCAACAATATTCCGTCAGGTTCAACATACCGTGCCGCAACAAAACACCAAAAAGCCCATGGGAATTAAAGTGCTACGGCCCATTTTTCGATGAGTTGTGCTTGCTAATGACAGGCGTGGCGATTGATTATCCACAGGATGCCTTACGGCATTGATTATACCCGCCTTCGCGGGCACAAGCTCGCTATTGATTATTTAGATTGCCGCGTCGGCCTATTGGCCTAGTCGCAATGACATAAGGTGTGTTCTTCAATGAGTTGACAGCATTCCCTTGGGGACACCTTACGGCGGGGCAAAAATTTGCTCATCCTGCTCGCTTTGGGACGCAGAGATCGGCTGGAATTGAGTATGGTGAACTACTCTCATAACGGCTGGACCAAAATAAAATAAGGGGGCAGGTCAAAATAAAGGAAGGTCTCCACTGAAATGGAAGAAATTAAAAAGGGATTGCTTGACAAGGCCCAATAATGTGGTATAAATTACATACTACATAAAGATTAGGAATCTTTAGGCCGCAGATGGAGACAACTGACCTTGTAGAGTTTTTCTGGCTGGTGATTGACCTAATAGGAGTAACGATGGCAAAAACACTAAAGACTTCGGGTAATGGCAGGAAATGCGCGTTTCCGCACTGCAAGCGTCTCTTGAGTATCTATAACCATGAGGCTTACTGCCATATACATCGCGATCAGGTGACTCAGAAGCAACTGCCTAAGACTCCATATCACCATGCCGTATAAACCCGTATATCGCGTGTATAAGAACGTCACATACAACAGGACCGATCAAAACTACTCCGGGAAACCATCCGTCACATTCTAACGTGTACTTTTCCTGCCCAATGGCTGGGCCTGCGCCAAAGCAGCCACATCGCCAAAGCCCGTTCAAGTTGCCCGGCGTCTTGACACTTTCCGGCGCCGCCCCCGGCCGGTACGCGGCTTTTTGCACGCAGCCGGATCTTTCCGTATGTGCCGCACCGGCTTCGATTTTTCCGCCGGTCGCGGCTGTGACGAATCGGATTTGGTGCTGCTAAAACCCTTACATTTTTCAGGCCGGAGTGTGCGTCCTATGAACTTGCCGACCTCGCGCAGGTACTTCTGCTCTTCGCTCGAAACGAACGTAATCGCATCGCCGGTGGCCTCTGCCCGGCCCGTTCGGCCTATCCGATGGACGTAATCCTCGGCGTGAGTGGGCACATCGTAATTGATGACGTGTGATATCCCCTCGACGTCGATGCCGCGGGCGGCGATATCGGTGGCGACCATGACCTGATATTTGCCGCTACGAAAGCCGTCGAGGGCCTGCTGCCGCTGGTTCTGGGTGCGATTCGAATGTATCGAGACCGCGACTATGCCGGCGCGTGTGAGCCGTCGGCTGATCTTGTCTGCCCCGTATTTGGTTCGCGAGAACACCAGCACGCTGAACATCCGCCAGTCCTCGATCATGTGCAGCAGAAGGTCCATCTTCAGCGCCTTCTCGACCGCGTAGAAATGCTGCGTGATCGTGTCTATCGGGTTGCGGGGCCGGCCTATCTGTATGACCTTCGGCGATTTGAGCATGTCGGCCGCCAGGGTCTTAACCTCCGGCGATATCGTCGCCGAGAAAAGCATTGTCTGACGCTTCTTAGGCACTTTGCTTACAATCTTCCGTACATCATTAATAAAGCCCATATCCAGCATTCGGTCGGCCTCGTCAAGAACAAGCACTTCGACATGCCTCAGGTCGATCGTCCTTCGCTGCATGTGGTCCATAAGTCGTCCCGGCGTCGCAACGACGATATCGACACCGCGGCGCAGCGCTGCGATCTGGTTGTTGATGCTGACGCCCCCGTAAACCGCCAGGCCCTTCAGGTCAGTGAAGCGCCCGTAGCCGAGTATCGATCTTTCGATCTGCACGGCCAGTTCGCGCGTGGGAGTGAGGATCAATGACCTGACGGCCCGCTTGCGCCCGGCCCGCTCGTGGCAGAGCCGGTCCAGAATAGGCAGCACAAAGGCAGCCGTCTTACCCGTGCCGGTTTGGGCGCAACCGATAACATCTCTGCCCTCAATAGCAGCGGGGATCGCCTGGGACTGAATTTCTGTAGGGGCTGTGTATCCTGTCGCAAGAATACCCTGGACAAGCGGGTCCGAGAGACCAAAAGTCTTAAATGGCATTGGATAATCCTAAATAAACACAAACGTTGGGTTAAACTGACATTTCCAATATCAGGCCCTGGGCTACAAACCAGGTTTCCCAACTCCGCGATAGTAACAGAACCTTCATCCAATAGCACTTATTAAACCGGGGATAAAGACTCGTTTGGAGCCGATAAATATTCCTCCGCGTTAAGAACAAGCTCCGCCGGTCGCCCAATAATCAATAGTAAATAGTAAATAATAAATAATAAATTATTAGGAGCATCCCATAGAGTTGCCGCAGTTGTAGCATTTGTAGCAGGTTCCGTTGCGGACGGTTATTGAGCCGCAAATATCGCAAGCGGGGGCATCATCGGGGAAATGTGCAAACTGTGCGTTAAACTGCGCCAAGGCTTTCGCTTCAGACTGTAATACGCCGGATTCGTCAGTTATGGTCGAACCCACGAGAACACCGATTCGATTGGCCAGGCCGGAAAATCTGTTTTTCGACTCGGCGGACACCTGTTGAGTCGACCATTCCGGAGCCGGGGATTCCTTGACCTCTCGCTTCAATACTTTCGCCTCGGCAATTTTCTGTGCGAGGTCCTTGGTTTTTTCAACCAGCTTCTTGGCGGTCGTTGTGTTTTTATTTTCCGCCGAGCCGGCTGATGCCCCTCTATTGGGGGTGTTCTTTTCGGCATAGCCGTGGATGAACTGGCAGCCCAGCCAGCAGAAAATATAATCGATCAGGCTCTTGGCGAAGGGAATATCCCTGTTTGATGTCATGCCTGACGGCTCGAATCGGGCGTGCCGGAATTTGTCTACTAACGTGACAAGGGGCACTCCGTACTGCAATGCCATTGAAGTACAGGTGCCGATAACATTCATGAGGCCCCCGACGGTGCTGCCTTCCTTGGCCATAGTGATAAACAACTCACCAGGCTGCCCATCCTCGTATAGCCCCACCGTCAGGTAACCCTCATGTCCTGTGACAGAAAATTTATGCGTTATGCTTTGGCGAGTATCCGGCAGCCGGCGTCTGAACGGCCTGGCCGGAGGGGTCGCCTCGGCAGATGTTTTGGCTTTGCCGTCCTTGTGTTTTTTGGTAGAAACCGGCTGAAGCTTCTTCGAGCCGTCGCGATAGACTGCGACCGCCTTTAATCCGAGTTTCCAGCCTTCCATATAAGCGGCGGAAATATCTTCTCTCGTGCTTTCTTTAGGCATATTTATGGTTTTGCTTATAGCGCCGGAAATGAACGGCTGGACCGCAGCCATCATTTTCAGATGCGCCACATAGTGAATACATCTTTTGCCGCTGCGTGGCTTGAAAGCACAATCGAAAACGGGCAAATGATCGGGGTTGAGTTCTTTCGCGCCCTCAATCGTCTCATTTTTATCGATATAGTCGCAAATGGATTTGATCTCATCGGCACTATAGCCGAGCTTTTCAAGAGCAATCGGGACGGTTTTGTTAACGAGCTTGAGCATTCCGCCGCCGGCCAGGAGTTTGTACTTAACCAGCGCAATGTCCGGCTCAATTCCCGTCGTATCACAGTCCATCAGAAAACCGATCGTTCCCGTCGGCGCCAGAACGGTTACCTGGGCGTTACGCAGGCCCACTTTCGTGCCGGCATCAAGGGCATGATCCCAGGCGTCCTTGGCGGCATTACGCAGATACTCCGGGCAATGAGATTCCGGAAGGTCGCAGGCATGCTGGCGGTGCATATTAATAACCTTCAGCATCGAATCTTTGTTTTTCTCGAACTGATCAAAAGGTTCTTTTATCGAGGCTATTTCGGCACTCGCCGAATACGCGGTGCCTGTCATAATGGCGCTGATTGCACCGGCGATCGCCCGTGCCTGGTCGGAATCATAAGGAAGCGCCAGACTCATCATCAGAGAGCCGAGATTGGCGTAGCCAAGGCCGAGCGGACGGAACATATGACTGTTTACGGCAATTGCCTTGTCCGGATAGCTTCCGTTATCAACCAGAATTTCCTGGGCAATTATGAACAGCCGAATCGCTTTTTTGAAGCCATCGATATCTAATGAGCCGTCTTCTTTACGGAACTTCAAAAGGTTCAATGAAGCCAGATTACAGGCCGAATCGTCCACGAACATATATTCGCTGCAAGGATTCGAAGCGTTAATCGGCCCGGAGTTCGGACACGTATGCCAGCGGTTTACCGTACTGTGGTACTGAAGGCCCGGATCGCCGCAAATCCTTGTACCCTCGGCAATCAAATCCATCAGCTCGCGTGCCGAATGCTCGTCCATTTTCTCGCCGGTCGTTACAGCATGGGTTGTCCATTTAGCATCTTTTTCCAC
>CBDVBU010000279.1:0-5419 GCA_965372295.1 uncultured Phycisphaerae bacterium | reverse complement strand
GATAAACGACAATCGGGATGAGGCTGCCACCCGGTCTAAATCCCCGTCCCAAAGTGAAACTGCCACCCGGCCGGCAGAGAAAAAGGGTGATTTGAAAAAACAAAGCCAATTTGCGCCGGCTCCAATTGGCGCAACATCTTTTGTGAAAGGAGATTATGGCAATACACCGGCCCTTGGGGCCGAAGAAAACAAAGCCAATCAAAGCCAATTTCTAACTCGCGCAGCCCTTGAAGGAGACCAGAGCATTCATTGCTCACCCAAGATTCAGGGTTGACTTGCCTTTGGGCAGGTCGAAACAGACCATAATGTCTGAGCCATCGGCGTGCCAGGTGCCGCTTTTCAGTTGCAGTGGGGCGGTTACCCGGCGGAGTTCTGCGCGTTTACCGGCAAACGTTAATCTTGGCGGCGCCTGTGAACTGCCGCTGAGCCGAACGGTGAAGCGCGTTGTGGCGAACGGGGCGGTGAATGTCACCTGCCGGCCCCGCTTTTCGATCTGCGTTAGCTCTTTGGCGGCCCAGTAGCGGGAGATTTCGCTGAGTTTCATCCAGAGCAGGTTGTCGTAGCGTGCGTGGATTCGCCGAACGACTTCCTTGAAGATGTTGAAACCGATTTCTTCGCCGTTGTAGTAGATGCCGGGCCAGTGGCAGACGAGTATTGCCGGTTCGCCCTTTTCGATGACTTGTGGCAGTCGGCCGCCTTTGAGGTCTTCGGTGATGAATTTATCGACCGAGCCGGGTACCAGGCCGTCCCAGCCGCCGAACCAGTCGCCTGTGCAGCCGATGATCGAGACGACGCACTTCGGATCGTCGCCGTCGAGGCCGGATGCGTATTGGATCAGGGGGGCGACACTTCGCTGGTCGGTGAAGAGATCGCGGAAGTAATGCGGGATCTCGGCGTTGAATACGTCCTGGCACGATTCGAGCGTAGCCTTGGCGAGGTTCTCGCGATTACGGTTACCAAAGCCGCCAGGCGTCGTTATGCCTTCGCACGGCAGACCGACGTTCTTGAGGATTCGCAGGGCGTAGGCCATGTAGTCGGCTAATTGATCGGCGGACTTGTCCTGGCTCCAGCCGGCGTTCTCGATGTAGTATCCGGTTTGTTCGGGATATGGCCGGCCGGTCTTGGTGTTGATGACCCAGGTGTGGCTGATCATTTCCGGGTGGATGTCCCAGTCGGGCATCATAAGCTCGCGGACGAGCTTGAGACTGTCGTCCAGCTCTTTCTGCGACCAGCCGGGAAGGCAGCGGTCCATCCAGCCTACACAGGCCGGGTAGGGGACTATGCTGTACTTGCCCTTGACGCCGTGCTCGTGACACCATTGGCCGAACTTGCGCACGAACGAATCGGGTATCTCGCGGGGCAGGCTTCGCCAGTCCTGTTTGTACCTGTCCGGCCAGGCCGTGGCGAAGTGCGGGATGCCGAAGTGCGCCAGGTTCACAAGGCAGGTCGAGTCGTCGATGATAAAGCTCATTGGCACACGGTTCTGCGGATTGAGCACGGTGACGTCACCGGCCTGACTCGGCCGCAGGCCTTTGGGTTGGGCGCTCACAGGGATGCTGTCAAGAGCAGATGCCGCGCCCGCCGTTGCAATTGCGGCCGCCTTTAGAAAATTACGCCGATTGATTTGGTTTTGCGGGTACATAATGTATTCTCCTTTGAACCTAAAAACGATAGACCAATTTGACGAACGCCGCCTGGACATTTTCGGTGTCCGTTTCATAGTCGTTCAGCAGGACATATACGTCCATATTCTTTTTCACCGGCCAGGAAAACAGCAGCGTCAGATTATGACGGTCCTCCGATGTCTGCTCGGCGGTAAACTTGACGATTCCATTCCAGGAAAAGCTGTACTGCGTTACCGAGCGCCAGAGCCAGATATCCTCATCGCCGTTTTCCTCCTGCACGCGGTAGTTGCCGTTGAGCGTAGTAACCATTCTGTCTGTAATTCGCATGGGCTTTTCGACGAAATATTCTTTATACGGCGTCTCTTCATATACGCCTTTTTCAACGCCGGCACTGACCGAATCCCAGACATCGACTTCCTCATTATACTCGATTCTAATTCGGTCATACCAGTTCTGATAAGGGGCATGAAATCTATCGGATCGAATGTACCAGAGTTCCACTTCATTGTGAAAACAGACGCCGGCTCCTTCGTAAAAATCACGCAGCGTCGTATCGTGGTCATTATTTTCGAAAATGTCAATGTCCGAGAAGGCATTAACCGTCTTAAATGGGCCTTTTTCTGGATATGCTCTGTACCGCATGAAGGATCCCGGGCCACGGATGTTCCGCCGGGGAATGTAGCCGAGATCGGGCTGAAAACCCCGGGTAATGTCATGGTAGTTTATATGCCACCAGAAAGGCTGTGTACCACCGCCCACAGAAGTATAGAGACCGTAGGCACTATGGTCTTCATGGCCGTCGGTTTCGATGCCGTTCGAATCGCTCAGACCCAGGAATTGTGCGCTAAACGAAGTCGTGCTATCGAAATATATCTTCGAATCGAGGCCGCCGGTGAAGTTCCTCCCATCCGAGCGGTGAGAATTGGCCCAGATGCCGCCGATGTGGGACTGCTCGCCTATGTTATGAATGAGTCTTCCTGCGTGGTAATTGCCTTCGAGCAGTTCGTCATCCCTATTGATCTGGCCCTGAACATCGATCAATCCGAGTGCCCATTCCTTCCCCTGGCCTGTAACTTTCGCCCCGGCATCAATATCCATAAGGCGACGGCTGTAATAGATATTGAGCGGTGTTTTGAACAGCTCGCTGCCTTCGCGGAAAAACGTACGCCGTTCCCTGAGAAACCGCTCAGTGTCCCTCAACTCGATCGTGTCGGGGTCCGCCTCGACCTGGCCAAAATCCGGATTGATCGTAAAAGCGCTGACCATATTCGAATTCAGCCGCATGGATATGTCCAGTCCGGTCGACAGCTTACTACTGTGCTGTTCGAAGTCCGAAGTGCCGCTGAAATATGTCTCAAAAGCGGGGCTGCCGTCGAATTTCGCCTTTGCAAGATCCAGATTTGTCAGCAGGCCGAATTCACGCGGACTGCGGGCCTGGCTGTTTCGATAGCACCAATAACTGCTCTCCTGCATGCCCCTTTCTCGCCGGCGGAAATTAACGCCCCAGTCTATGCTGTCTTTCTGTTCGAAAAGTATATTGCCGATAGGAATAGCTATTTCGGCGAACCAGCGATCCTCCGCGACAGTGCAGGCCGCGGTCCAGTCGCAACCCCAGGTATCATCATCACGGTAATCGAACAGGCCGACTCGGGCATCATAGCGGGTTCCAAGCGTATTGACGGCGAAGACATACGCACTGCGACGGTCGCCAAAGGTGTCAAATCTAACCTCCACCCCATCCTCGTCGCGGAGAGATTGGTCGTATTTCCGCTCTACGGCAATAATACGATCTGGTTCCGGCTCCAGACACTCAAAGGCAATGTACAGGTTATCATCGTCGTAGAGCACCCGCACCAAAGTCTGTTCCACAGCCAAACTCTCCGTTCTATAATCCGTGAAATCCGTGGCTATATTCGCCAGAGACCAGCAGGATTCGTCGATTTTTCCATCAATAACCGGGGCCGTATCGGTTCGGACCGCCGCGATGGACCTCGCCGGCCCTCTGGCAGCCAGAACTGCATTTACGCCTACGAAAAATGCTATTATAGGCAGGCATATAACGATGAATGGAATGTACTTCATGCTTTATGTTTTCAGCCTGCCGTATCCTTCATTATGATTTAGGCTATTGATTTTTTTGTTGCAATACATATGTCAAGATTGCCCAAGTTTACCGGAATCGCCGCAATTTCACAACCATCTGTTGCGAGATTTATGCTTTATTTGCAGCACATTCTATCGATACACAACCAGTCGGTTTTGAATCTTGACATGGCGCTTGCCGATGCGGCGAAAATGAAGTGATATTTCAGATGGGGACACTGATTGAGGTACGTCAAAGAAATGATAAGCAGCCACGACGACCGGGCCTCCATTTATATGGAAAAACTCACATTGCATGCACTGACATTATTCGGTATTCTTATAAGAATGAAAAACTCTTATACATGATATGTCTTTTGCCAATCTTAGCGATTAGAAAGTGAGACAGCGATGAAAAAAGTCATTCCTTTTGTTGCCTGCATTGTCTTTGTATCTTATGCCTCTGGCGGTATTCCTCGGAGCCCCCGGTGGCAGCCGCAGGATTTCGAGTTCAAGAGTTCCGCAGCTTTCGAGAATCCTTTCAAGGTTGATTTCAGGGCCGTTGTGACGGGACCCAACGGTCGTGCCTTCACAACACTCGGCTTCTACGACGGCCAAGGCATTTGGAAGCTTCGCATTGCCGCCGACACCAAAGGCAGGTGGACCTTCACAACACAGTCCAGCGAGCCGACTCTCAACGGCAGGAATGTTTCCTTCACGTGTGTCCGAAATCCAAACACCAGGGTCCACGGAGGTTTGCGGGTCGATGCCGATAGCCCACATCACTTTGTCTATGAAGACGGCGCGCGGTACTTTCTCATGGGATATGAGTGTGACTGGCTGTGGGCTTTGGATATGGACGATGAGAAGCTGACACGAGTTAACCGGTTTCTCGACATTTTAACCGATCACGGGTTCAATCATATTATCATCAACGCCTATACCCACGACTGCGGATGGCGCGAAGGTAAGACTGAAAGCGACGACTTCGGCCCTCCGGCGATGTATGCCTGGGAGGGTGAAAACGACAGGCCGGACCATAGCCGCTTTAACCTTTCCTACTGGAAACACTACGATCAAGTCATCAATGCACTGTACGAAAGAGGAATTGTTGCGCACATCATGATTAAGGTGTACAACAAGATGGTTCGGTGGCCTGAAAGAGGCTCGGCGGACGACGACATGTTTTTCAAATGGATGATGGCTCGGTATGGGGCCTATCCGAATGTCGTGTGGGATTTCTCCAAGGAAGCTCACAACGAGAAAGACCTCGAATACAAGCTCAGCCGCTTTCGCCTGATTCGCAGTATAGATCCTTATCATCGCTTGATCACCAACCACGATGACAACGCCGCTTACGACAGCGGCGCATACGATGAATTGCTCAGCTTCCGCTCGGATCAGCAGCATGGCAAATGGCGACAAACGATTCTCCGACAGCGGCAACAGAACTCATGGCCCATCGTCAACGTCGAGTTTGGCTACGAATGGGGTCTGGGAGGCAAAGACGACAAGACCTACCGTGTGGTTCAATCTCCGGAAGAGGTCTGTCGCCGGGCGTGGGAAATCTGCATGGGAGGCGGGGCGATAGTATATTACTACACCAACACGGCTTGGGATGTGATCCATCCACAGGAGATGCCGGCGGGCTATACGTACTTCAAGAATTTGTATGAGTTTTTCGCTGGAACGCAGTACTGGCTCATGCAGCC
>CBDVBU010000278.1:0-5426 GCA_965372295.1 uncultured Phycisphaerae bacterium | reverse complement strand
CCCGGAGCGATGCCGGAGCCGACGGCGCCTAAGTGGGCGTCGAAAGCGCCCATCGCTACGGGAATACCCGCCGGCAGGTCGAGTTGCTCTGCCCATTTATCGGTGAGCTGTCCCGCTGTCTGATCGACTGCATACGTCCGGTCGCTCAGTGTTTTTCGGAGTTTGCCGAGTTTCGGGTCGAGCTTTGAGAGAAATTTTTCTTCGGGGTAGCCGCCCCAATCGTCGTTGAACATGGCCTTGTGGCCGGCGGCGCAGCGGCAGCGTTTGAGCTTATCCGGCGCCTGGATTCCCGTAAGAATCGCGGGCAGCCAGTCGGCATGTTCTACCCATGTGTATGCAGCGTCGAAGACCTTCGGGTCCACACGCAGACAATGCAAAATCTTGCTGAAGAACCATTCCGAGGAATATGTCCCGCCGCACCGGGCGAGATATTCGGGATGTTCTTTCGCAGCCAATGCGGTAATTTCGGCGGCTTCTGCGTGACCTGTGTGGTCTTTCCACAGCCAGGCATGAGCGTTTGGATTGTCCTTGAATTCATCCAGCATGCTCAAAGGCGTGCCGTTCTTATCGACAGGCATCGGAGTTGAGCCGGTTGTGTCGATACCGATGCCTATGATCTGGTCCGGCTCGAAGCCCTTCACGGCGTTCTTTGCCTCGGTGATTGCCGCTTTGACGGTCACTTCAATACCCTTGAGGTAATCGGCGGGATTCTGCCTGGCGAGGTTGTGATCTGCCGGATCGAGAATTATGCCGGCTTCGCCTGTTTCATATTCATATACTGCCGTACCTAATTCGTTGCCGTTGGTTACATCGACTATCAGGCACCTTACTGAGTTAGTGCCGTAATCCAGACCAATCGTATAAGGCATATCAATCCGTCCTTACTTTGAAATGGAAAGACTTTCTTTCGTGATTCTTTCTTTTCTAAGGTAGGGTGGGCACTGCCCACCAATCACGTTGCGGTGTGCGGTGCACACCCTACCTACTATTTAATACCAGAGTGTTAGTTTAACCAGAAACTGAAATACAGATACAGGCCAAGCACCAGGCCCAACACCACAACAGTTATCAGCACGTCTATCAAGCCCCAGCTTTCGCGGCGTTCCTTTTTTTGTTCGGGCGTGGCGGTGGCATAGGTCAGACCGACGATCCGTTCGTAATCCGGCGGGGCGGTCGACAGCGAGACTCCGACTATCGCCACAATACTTATCAAGAGCAGCCAGCCCGAAGCGAAGAGGAAGTTGTATTGTCCGACACTGACAAGCCAGTTGGGGGATGTAATTATCGCCTCTTGTCCTCCGCCCGTGAGAGCCTGCAGAGTGAGCTTGCCCATCCCGGCGACAAAACCGATTACCAGGCCCGCGACGGCGCCTTTGCCGTTAATCCGTTTGAAGAAGAGGCCAAGCAGAAAGACCGCCGTGATGGGCGGTCCCAGGTAGCTTTGAACATCCTGCAGATACTTGTACAACCCCCCCTGGGAGACTCGTTGCATCACCGGAATCCAGATTATCCCCATCGCAACCACCACCACCGTTGCGACTCGCCCGACCGTGACGAGATGCCGTTCGGAGGCCTTCGGTCTTATCTTCTCATAAATGTCCACGGTAAAAAGTGTGGAGCAGGAATTGAACAGTGACGAGAGAGAACTCATCAATGCCGCCAGCAGACCTCCGACCACCAGGCCGCGCATACCGACCGGTAATAACGAGCTGACCATGACCGCGAAGACCTTGTCCCCGTCGGTCACTTCCTGGCCGTTCACCATTTTCGTGGGGATTGTGATAAGTCCCTTTTGATGCAGTGCGTAACCGATCAGGCCCGGAACGAGAAAGATCATTACGGGCCAGACCTTCAGGAAACTGCCCCAGAGAGCCCCGCGCCGGGCGTTGCGCAGGTCCTTGGCCGAGAGTACCCTCTGTACGATGTACTGATCCGTGCACCAGTACCATATCCCGATGATTGGCGAGGCGATCAATATGCCTAACCAGGGGAAGTCCGGATCCGAATTTGGCCGCCAAAGTGCGAAATTGGCGGCATTCTCCCGGCATATTGCCTGAAGCTCGCCCCAGCCCCCGAGCAGCCTCAGGCCGAAAAATGTAATAAAGAACGAACCGATCAGCAAGACCACCGTCTGGATGGTATCGGTATAAACCACGGCACGCAGACCGCCGAGAACGGTGTACACTCCGGTAAATGTCACCGTCAAAAGGGCCCCGATCCAGAAGGCATCGAGAACAAAGGTGTCTGTCACCTGAATATTGATTTCGGGCAAGAGCACGTTGAACACGACACCGCCGGCATAGACTGTTACCGAAACCTTGGTGAACACATACGCTATGAGCGAGACTATCGACAGTATCCAGCGGGAGGCCGGATTGAACCGCTTCTCGAGGAACTCCGGCATGGTGAATACCTTCGAGCGGTAATAGAATGGAACGAATATCCAGGCCAACATTACGACCACCCATGCGTGTAATTCCCAGTGGGCCATCCCCATGCCGCTGGTGGCGCCCTGACCGGCCAATCCGACGATATGTTCGGAACCGATGTTCGAGGCAAAGACCGAAGCACCGACGACAAACCAGGGCATGTGTCTGCCTGCGAGGAAATAATCGGTCGATGTCCTTTGTTTCTGCCGGACCACCCACCCGACAATTACCAGCATGATGCCGAAGTAACCCGCGATTGCTATCCAGTCTAATGCCTGAAATCCACCCACTATGCAGCCCTTTCAAATATCTCTTGTGAACGTTGTAGACACAATGTTCGAGCCGGGAATTTTCTATATAAGCCCAAGTGAAATAAATTACAAGATTTTTCTTCATTATAAACAATACCGGTAGCTGCAAAGTCAGACAAAACATTTTCAGTCTTGAAAGTATGTGTTTAGCCAAGGGAAAGCCATCCCCATGTGGCGAGGGCATCTTGCCCTTGTTCTCTACCGACGGCAAGATGCCGGCGGGGCGCAAGGCCGGGACGGCCTCGCCACAAACTACAATCGGGATGAGGCTGCCACCCAATAGAGTTAATGGAAAATGGGTGGCAGCCTCAAAGCCATAGGCTTTGGGGATGGTTGCGAATGCCAGAGGCTGGCTAAACACGAACTCTTGAAAATGTCTTAAAATCGCTTTCGCTGCAAATTAGGATTTCCCTGCAAAAATGCGATAAAATGGCCAACTAATCGTTGCATTTATTACCTAAATCCTTATGCTAAGGTGGAATAAACTAATGTTTGCAATCGAAGGTTTCTGTAATTGTTTTTCGGAAGGTCAACATGGCTAAAAGCCTTGTTGTTTTCATAATTTTACTGATAGTACCGGTCTTTATTAGCGGCTGCAGCCCCGTAGATCCCAAATTTGTTGAGCCTGATGGAGTCGAGTGCGATAAGATTATACCTTTTCAGACTGAACCTGATGAGATTGGGCCTGTTTCTGTCGAACCTGTTAAGGTTGAGCCTGACGATCAGCAAACCGTGCCGGCTACGTCTTTTCATGATAAATGTGCCGGTATCCTCAAAGAATTTGTCAATAACAACGGGATGGTTGACTATAAAGGGCTCAGGCGAAAAAGGTTAGAGCAAAGAGCGCTGCTGCAGGAATTCAACAAGCTTGACCCGGGTGAATATGAGTCTTGGACCAACGAGGACAAAATCGCCTTCTGGATTAATGCATACAATCTCCAAAAGCTCAGGGTAGTTACCGATAATTATCCCATTCAGCCGTCATCCCGAATCCTTACGATTTTCTACCGGGGCACCAATAATATCAGGCACATCGAGGGAGAAATCACCAATCATAAATTCCTTGTGATGGATGAAGAATTCACCTTTGCAACGATTGAAAAGCGTTTTTTCCGCGGTGAGTTTAACGATCCCAGAGTATTCTTTGCTATATCAAGCGCCTGTCTGTCGAGTCCGCCGCTTAGAAATGAGCCCTATTATGGATACAATCTCAGCGAACAGTTGGACGACCAGACTGAAAAGTTTCTGTCCAGCCCCCTCGCATTCAGTATTGACAGAGAAAAGCGGAAGGTTTATTTATCGGCCTTGTTCCAATTGTCCTGGTACGGCAAAGAGTTTATTAAAAAGTTCGCAATAGACAGAAAGTTTAAGAGTCAACCGCCTGCTACCAGGGCAGTGTTAAATTTTATCAGTAATTATATTTCGAAACAGGATGGTTCTTTTCTTGAAACAGGAAACTATACAATTAAGTATATGACGTACGATTGGACAATTAACGATGGTTCGTAGAAAGGATAAATCACAAATGTCAAAAAAATCAGTAAGTAGCAGTACTAACAAATCACTTTTTACCAGCGAGTCTGTGACGATGGGTCATCCGGATAAAGTGGCCGACCGCATATCCGATTCAATTCTGGATGCAATGCTCGCGCAGGACCCGAAGAGCAGGGTGGCTTGCGAGACACTGGTAAAGGCCGACATGGTTGTAGTAGCGGGCGAGATTACAACGAAGGCCCACGTCGATATCCCGACGATCGTTCGCGACGCAATAAAGGAAATTGGATATGACGACCCGGAAATCGGCTTTCATTACGAGAATTGCGCAGTTATGGTGGCGATTGCAAAGCAAAGTCCCGATATTTCACAGGGTGTAACCGAAGGAACGGGCCGACACAAGGAGCAGGGCGCCGGTGATCAGGGAATGATGTTCGGCTATGCGTGCAAAGAGACGCCGGTGCTGATGCCGATGCCGATTCAGTTGGCGCACGCGCTGACAACCCGGTTAGAGAAGATGCGTCAGAGCAGAAAACTGCCATGGCTGCGGCCCGACGGCAAAAGCCAGGTGACAATCGAGTACGAAAACGGCAAGCCGAAACGTATCCATACCGTCGTGATCTCCACTCACCACTCACCGGCGGTTTCGGACCGGGAATTGAGAAAACAAATCAAAGAGAAAGTAATTCTTCCCGTTCTGCCGAAGCGATTCGTTGATAAAAAAACCATATTTCATATCAATCCGACCGGCCGATTCGTAGAAGGCGGCCCAAAAGCAGATTGCGGCCTGACAGGACGGAAAATCATCGTCGATACGTACGGCGGAAAAGGCAGCCACGGGGGAGGCGCCTTCAGCGGAAAGGATCCGACGAAGGTTGACAGGACAGCAAGTTATATGGCTCGATACATAGCCAAGAACGTCGTCGCTGCGGGTCTGGCCGATGCTTGTGAAGTGCAGCTATCTTATGCAATCGGAGTGGCCGAGCCGGTCTCCGTATTTATAGATACGGTGGGGACCTCAAAAGTGAGCGAACAGGTGCTAAGCGAGCTAATCCGGAAGCTCTTCCCGCTGACACCCAAGAAAATGATAGCCCACTTGAAACTGGCCCGGCCGATCTTTGCCCCGACCTCTTACGGCGGGCACTTCGGGAGAAAGGGAGCCGGATTCACATGGGAGCAGACCGATATGGCT
>CBDVBU010000277.1:0-5449 GCA_965372295.1 uncultured Phycisphaerae bacterium | reverse complement strand
CATTTTTCCGAATGTGCTCTCAGCGGCTACGTCGGCACGGACTTTGCGAACTTCGAAGGGTACGATTGGGACCTGCTCAAAGAAGAGACCGAAAAGATAATAGCCCTTGCGGCTAAACTCAGGCTCTGGGTGGTGCTGGGCAGCACGCACAGGCGAACAGGGCAAAATAAGCCTTACAACAGCTTGTATTTAATTGGTCCTGACGGCAAGATAGCCGATCGCTACGATAAGAGATTTTGTACGCCGGGGGACTTACGTCGTCTGACGCCGGGCAACAGGTTTGTGAACTTCACAATAAATGGTGTGAAATGCTCGCTGCTGATATGCTTTGATCTGCGGTTCCCGGAGTTGTATCGCGCACTTTACAAGCAAGGGGTAAACTGTATTTTCCAGTCCTTCTACAACGCCCGGCAGAAAGGCCCGAGCATCCATACGCACATCATGCGCCAGACAATGCAATGCCGGGCGGCGACGAATCATATTTGGGTGAGCATGTCGAATTCGAGCGGATATTATTCGCCCTATCCATCGTGCTTCATCCAGCCGGACGGTAAGATCGCCCGCCAGCTCAGGGCAAATCGTCCCGGCCTGATGGTTAATACCGTTGATCTGAGCAGAAAATTCTACGACCCAATGGCTGACTTCAGGGATACGGTGATAAGTGGAAAATTCAACAACGCCCGGTAGGCCATTAACGACTTAAGTGGGCAATTCTTTGCCTGGAAACGCTTTTTCGGTTAAACTAAGGGCCATTAATTGGTCGAAAGTTATAAACAATAGTCTGATTCGGATATAAATATGAAACGAAACTGCCTTATTTTGGCTCTTCTTCTGATCGGTTGCGTATTGTTCTTACAGACCGGCTGTCAAGAGCAGGCAAAGTCGGCAAATGAAGCCCTGACAGCACAGAAAAAGTCTAAAGCTGCTGCCGAATCCGATAAATCCTCGCCAAGAATAACGTTCGAGAATGTGGTTTATGATTTCGGCGAAGTTGGCCCTAACAGGAAGAACACGGGAGAAATCAAGTTCACAAATACCGGAGAAGCCTTACTGAAAATCACGAAGGTTGCCAGATGCTGCGGCGTCGTCACGAATTTGGACAAGATGGAATATGAGCCGGGCGAAAGTGGAACATTGAAAGTAGCGTGGAACTCGGGACCCCGGCAAAGCACGATGAGGCGCAAACTTACGATACACAGCAACGACCCGATAACGCCTCAGACTATACTTAACCTTAAGGCCAAAGTCGTGCTGCAAGTTGACTGGAAGCCGAAGAGTCTGAGACTTTTTCTTGATGAGGAAAATGCCGGCTGTCCGAAAATTACTATCAACAGTCTCGACAATCAGCCCTTTTCAATACTTCAATTCAAATCGCCCGCCGACTGCATTACCGCCGATTATGATTCGTCGGTGGAAGCGACGAAGTTCATTCTTGAACCCAGGGTCAATATCGAAGCAATGCCAAAAAATTTCAAAGGGCGTATCAATATTAACCTGACACATCCGGAAGGGAAAAACGCCACGATTCTCTTTAGCGTGCTGCCAAAATATACAGTTAGACCATCTATGATCATTCTTTGGGACGCTGAGCCGGAAAAGCCGATAGTAAGGAAAGTCGATTTGCTCAATAATTATCGTAAGGATTTTGAGATTGAATCGGTATCCTCAAAGGACAATATTATTGGCATCAAAGTTCTGGAGCAGAGGAAAATTACTAACGGCTATCAGCTTAATGTGGAATTAACTCCTCCGGCAATCGAGAATAAAACAAATTTCAAGGATGAATTGTTTGTAAATATTAAGGGCGGCGAGAAGCTGGCAATTCGCTGTAACGGACGATATTCAAAAAGAAAGCCCAAACCTGAAATACAGTAAAGATCGTTAGCGTGTCATTTCTGACGGAGTTGCCGGCCGATTTGATATCGGTTCTAACTGAAAAATCCTTGCTTAAAGATATCTTTTTAATTAAACTATAGGTCGTTAATTTGACGAAGGTTACATCACAATCTGATTTGGAGATGATAATATGAAACGAAAATTCGAAATACATACTTCACAGATGATTTGTGTAATCTGCGGTTTGGTGTCGTTTTTGCAGATTGGCTGTCAGGAGCAGGCCAAACTAACAGAAAAATCCCTGGCGGAAATCAAGTTTGAAAAATTGATCTACGACTTCGGTGAAGTCGGCCCGAGCGCAAAGCAAAGAGGTGAGTTCAAATTCACAAACGTTGGGGAAGCTTTACTGAAAATAACGAAGGTCGGGAGATGCTGTGGGATAGTTACCAAGCTGGACAAGATGGAATATGCACCGGGTGAGAGCGGGACATTGGAAGTCGAATGGAACTCAGGACCTCGGGAAAGCACGATGACACGAGAAGTGGTTGTGCACAGCAACGATCCGAATACCCCTGCGATTAACCTCACCATTAAAGCCAAAGTTGTGCTGCAAATCGACTGGGAGCCGAAGAGATTGAAGTTTTTCCTTGATGAGGACAACGCAGGCTGCCCGAAGATTACAATCAGCAGCATTGATAATCGTCCATTTTCAATAACAGGATTCAAATCGACCGCCGATTGCATTACGGCTGATTACGATCCGAAAGTAGAAGCATCTAAATTCGTTCTCGAACCCAGGGTCGATACGGAAAAACTTCAAAAAAGTCTCAAAGGGCGTATCAATATCAGTCTTAATCATCCCCAGGGAAAGGCCGCCACTATTCTATACAGCGTGGTGCCAAAATATACGGTTAATCCGCGTATGCTTATAATTTTTAATGCTGAACCGGACAAACCGATAGTAAGGAAAATCTCGGTGCTCAACAACTATGGAAAGGACTTTGAGATTGGATCGGTGTCGTCGAAGAACGGTATTGTTGCCGTGAAGATTCTGGAGAAGAAGAAAATTCGCAATGGCTATCAGCTTGAAGTTGCAATAACACCACCGGCCGCCGAAGGTAAAACAAGATTCACTGACTTGTTCTCAGTAAGTATTAAGGGCGGCGAGAAGTTGCCAATTCGCTGTAACGGCTACTATACAAAAAGAAAAGCCAAAGCTAAAACGCAAGAAAGCACACTTGAAAAGCCCAGCCAAAGCGATTAGATATTGATGTGCCAATTCGGTGTTGATCCGGCCCGGCCGTACTGACTGAAAGCTAAATCCCGATCACTGAAATAAGCGAAGGGCTTATTATGTGCAGAATAAAAAGATGGCTGATATATGAAACGATTAATAACTTGCATTTGTATCTTAACAGTAGGGGCTTCTTGTGTATTGAGAACCTCGAAGAGAACTCCAAAATATGAAAAAGAGCGTTCGATGGTCGATTCGCTCACTGTTTTCTTAACCGGTAACGAGCTTGGAGAATTGAAGCCCTGTGGTTGTTCAGGCGGGCAACTCGGTGGATTCGAAAGACGCTCAGCCGTACTCAATACTGTGCCCGAGCAGAAAAGATTAATAATCAACACGGGTTCGTTTGTGAAAAGCGACAGCGAGCAGGCCCTGATCAAGTACCATATCATAATCCAGGCCCTTCAAGAGCTTGATTATGATTTAGTCAGTCTGAGTGAGAAAGACATCGAAATAGGCAGAAATCTCAGCCTGCTTGAGGATATTGAGTCGGCCTTTAATATCATAAGTCCTCACAGTACGTCTGAGATGAATGTACCGGCGAAGTTTACAAAGGAACTCTCACTCAAAGGCAGAACCGTGCTTTCCACCGTAGCGGCCTTTGACCCGGAGTCAACCCCGGTCGAGCAAATCGGGGAGCTTTTCGTCCTGCCATCCGGTGTGCCGACTCTCAATATCCTGATCCTGAGCAATAACGATCCCGGAACTATTAAGTCCATCGCCAAAGCGGCCCCATTTGTCGATTGCGTTGTCTGCCCATCCGAATCTGACGAACCGGCAGTGATTGGCAATCCGAACAAACGGCCACTGGCTTTCTCAGTAGGACGTTTCGGCAGATATATATGTAGACTGAAAGTAACAGCCCCTGCCAGAGTCGGCCAGCCGCTAAGATTGGCGTTTAAAGCGTTACCCGTCGATGAAAGCTTGCGAAAGGACGAATCTCTGGTCAAACTGTACGAAGACTATCAGCAAATTGTCAAAGACAGGAACCTTTTGGAGAAACATCCACGCTTTGCCCTGCCGGACGGTCTGGAATATGCCGGCTCGAAATCCTGCAAATCCTGCCACGAATACGAATATGAAAAGTGGAACAGTAATGTCCATGCACGGGCCTATTCGACGCTTGAGCAAGCCGGTTCTCAGTTCGATCCGGAATGCGTTGTCTGCCACGTCATCGGTATGGACTACGAAAGCGGATTTATTTCCCGGCAGGATACCGGGCATTTAATAAACGTCGGCTGCGAGAACTGCCACGGACCAGGCTCAGAACATATCCTCACTACCGGTGCGACCGAGCTTACTGAGCCGAAATCGACTTGCATAGACTGCCATACGCCCGATCACAGCGGCGACTACGCGGGCAATGAGAATGCTTTTATGGAGAAAATTCAGCATTGGAGGGAACCAAACGCTGCCGGTAATGTCAAATAAAGAGAGCATAAGAGCACAAGAGTATTAGTGCAAACTTTAACTGACTTGTGTGCTTTCGATACCGATATGATAAAGACATTGCGAATAACAAGTGTTGTAGCAGCGATTCTGGCAGGTGTTTTCTTTGTTTTTCCTGTGGTTTACGGTGTTCGCAGCGATGAGAGTATCGATGAATTTCTCAGCCTACCGAGTGTGAGAGAAAAGTTCGAGGACGTTGCGGATAGCAAGGCAAAAACAGGCGAGAGCCGGGTATCACCGCTTGTCGAGCAGGCAGAGGCTTTTGCATTGTATTTGAATCCGCTCAAAACAACGGTGCAGAAGACTTCGATAGGACCCAAGACGACTATTTCAAGCAGGGTGTCTGTTACACCCAAATTCAAAGTTTTTGGCACCAGTTACTGTGCAGGAAATCCGGAATTGTCGCAGGCGTTGATTGACGAGCCAGGCAGAGAACGACGCTGGGTTCGGCAGTCCGGCAAGGTGGGCCATTTGCTTATTGAGCAGGTAAAAGACGGCCTTATTATTGTTAAAAGCAGCGATAAGACGTTTGAGATTCCGGTTGAGCAGAAGCCGGAAACGGGCATTTTCAATCGATCATCACCTGTTTCCACAAAGACAGGTAGCCTAAGCCGTGCAAGGCCCTCGTTACCGTCTTCAGGCAAAATTACCGCCGGCATTACAAGGCCCATAAGTACGCCTCGGAAACTGGGAAAAAGCGGGGATAACAAAGAAAAAATGGGGGAACTCGTAAACAGGCTTAAAGATTTACAGAGAGATTCTATGTCGGATAAAACCGCTTCGGGACTCAGCAGCGAAGAAAGATCTGCCCGAATAGCGGAACTCATTTCCAAATTTAAATCTTCTCGTGTGAGTGCCGAAGAAGCGAAAAAG